>DATAIT010000056.1 GCA_036262515.1 Acidimicrobiales bacterium
CGGGTCAGCCGGCGGCGGCGAGGACGTCGGCCCACGGGAGGCGGCCCTCCCGGAGGAGCTTGGGCTCCGCGCCGGTGCAGTCGACGACGGTGGATGGGGCGCCCGTGCACGTCCCGCCGTCGAGGACCACGGCCACGGAGTCGCCGAAGACGGCGCACACCTCGGCCGCCGTGGTGATGGTGGGCTCGCCGTGCAGGTTGGCGCTCGTCGCCGCGATGGGGCCCTGGGCCCGGCAAAGGGCGAGTGGCACGGGGTGGGCCGGGCACCGCACGCCGACGGTGGCTTCGTCGGTGCCCAGGTCGGCCCGCAGGCCGGGACGCCTGGGGAGCACCACCGTGAGCGCACCGGGCCAGAACCGCTCCATCAGCCGGCGGGCCGACGCCGGCACGGCCGTCGCCAGGTCGGCGACCTGCTCCGCAGCCGCCACCAGCACCGGGAGGTCCACCTCCCGAGGACGCCGCTTCACTCGGAACAGACGGTCCGTTGCCCCGATGGAGAACGGGTCGACGGCCAGTCCGTACACCGTGTCCGTCGGCAGGGCCAGGACCTGTCCGGCGGCCAGGGCGGCCACGGCCTGCTCGATGGCGGAGCTCGGGGGCGGATCGCCGGCGGCGGCGACGAGGGCCACGACCTCAGGCCCGGCCCACGAGGACGCGTGCCCGGCCGGCGAGGTCCGGGCGGACGTCGACAGCGTCGAAGCCGGCGGCGACGGCGAGGGCGGAGGCAGCCTGGCGTTGGTGCGGCGCGATCTCCACGACGAGCCCGCCCGGGCGGGCCAGCCACCGGGGCGCCTGCTCGACGATGGCGGCGATCTGCTCGAGCCCCGTCGGGCCGGCGACCAGGGCCGACCGCGGCTCCCAGTGGGCCACCTCGGGGGGCAGGTCGTCGACCTCCCCCTCGGCGACGTACGGCGGGTTGGACACGACGACGTCGACGCGACCACGCAGGATCGGCGGCAGGGGCTCGAACCACGAGCCCACCTCGAGCCGGACCCTCGCTCCGGCCCGGCCGAGCCCGGCCAGGTTCGCCCGGGCCACGGCGATCGCTTCCGCCGATCGGTCGACGGCCCACACCTCGGCCCCCGGCACCTCCCGCGCCACGGACAGGGCGATGGCCCCGGACCCGGTGCCCAGGTCGACGACGACGGGCTCGGAACGGCCGAGGCGGTGCAGCTCGGCCATGGCGACCTCCACCACCGCCTCCGTCTCCGGCCGCGGGATCAGCACGCGACGGTCCACGAACAGATCGAGGGTGCGGAACCCCCAGGCGCCGAGCACGTACTGGAGCGGCTCCCCCGCCGCCCGTCGCCCGACCATCTGCTCGAAGTGGGCGGCGGCCCGCACCGTCGCCGCGTCGTCCAGGCGCAGGTGGTGCTGGGCGCCGTCGTACCCCGACGCCCGCTCCACGATGCGGCGCGCGTCGTTCGCCGACGCCAGCCGGGCCCGGGCCTCGTCGAGCAGCTCTCGCCACGTCACCGGGCGCGAGAGCTCCTCCGCCTCGTCCCGCTCGGCGCTCATCGCCGCCGCGCCGCCGGCAAGATCCGGGAGGCCGCCCGGCTCTCCCCGGTCATTCCCCGCTGAGCTGGCGGGCCCGCTCGTCGGCGAGGAGCGCTTCGGTGAGGTCGTCGAGCTCGCCCATCAGCACCTTGTCGAGCTTGTAGAGCGTGAGGCCGATGCGGTGGTCGGTGACGCGGTTCTCCTTGTAGTTGTACGTCCGGATCTTCTCCGATCGGCCGCCGCCGCCGACCTGGCTGCGGCGTTGCTCGGACTGCTCGGCCGCCTGGCGGTCCTGCTCGGCCTTGAGCAGGCGGGCCCGGAGCACCTGCATGGCCTTGGCCCGGTTCTGGATCTGGCTCTTCTCGTCCTGCATGGCGACGACGAGCCCGGTGGGCAGGTGGGTGATCCGCACGGCCGAGTCGGTGGTGTTCACCGACTGCCCGCCCGGACCTGTGGAGCGGTAGACGTCGACCTTCAGGTCGTTGGGATCGACCTCCACGTCGACCTCCTCTGCCTCGGGTAGGACGGTGACGGTGGCCGACGAGGTGTGGATGCGACCCTGGGACTCGGTGGCGGGGACGCGTTGCACCCGGTGCGGCCCGCCCTCGTGCTTCATCCGGCTCCACACCGCGTCGCCCTTGAGGAGGAAGCTCACCTCGTTGAACCCGCCCTTGTCGGACGAGTCGGCGCCCAGGATCTCGTGGCGCCAGCCCATGCGGTCGGCGTTGCGGATGTACATCTCGAAGAGGTCCTTGGCCCACAGGTTGGCCTCCTCGCCGCCCTCGGCACCGCGGATCTCGACGATCACGTTCTTGTCGTCGTTGGGGTCACGGGGGAGCAGGAGGATCTTGAGCTCCTCCTCCAGTGCGACGATGCGGGCCTCCAGCTGGGCGACCTCCGCCTCGAGCAGGGCCCGGTCCTCACCCGTGGCCTCGGCCAGCATCTCCCGACCGGCCAGCAGGTTCTCGGACGCTTCCCTGTACCGGCGGTAGGCCTGCACGACGGGTTCGAGCTCCTTGAGCCTGCGCCCGGTGTCACGCAGCGCGTGCTGGTCGGCCAGGACGACCGGGTCGTTCATCCGCTCGGCGGCGCGGGCGTACTCGTCCTCCAGTCCCGCCAGTCGTTCGAGCACAGGGCAAGGGTATGCCGGGCCCCGCACCGCCGCTCCGGCACGGGGGTGGTCGGAGCTACAGCGCCCGCCAGCCCCCGGGGAGGGTCACCACCCCGGCGGGCTCCACCAGGGCGTCGGCGAGGGTGCGGGTGAGCGGGTGGTCGTCGGCCTCGGGCACGACGAGGACGAGGCGGGCGCCGCGGCCGTCGGCCAGGCGGGCGTCTGCCGCCGCCGGCACGAGGTCGACGTCGATGCCGGTCGAGCAGACGACGAGGAGGGGCCGGCCGTCGCCGTCGGCACCGGTGGCGGGAGCCGGTGCCCGTTGCCGCAGGTCGGTGCGGATGACGGGCGAGGGCGCAAGGGTGAGCGAGGTGGCGCCGACGAGGGCCGGACGGCGGACGAGGACGGCGCGCATCCACCGCTCGAGCGCGAGCTGGTTGACCTGGTGGGAGGGAGCGTCGGGTCGGCGCACCGAGCGGACGGCGGCGACGGCCGCAGCCAGCGCCTGGTCCGCAGGCCGGTCGCCGTGCACCATGCGTTGGGCCTCGCGGTCGAACGCGCCCACGCCGACCTCGATGCGGGTCCCCTCGTGGTCGGAGACCACGCGGGCGACTTCGAGCCCGAGCACCTCGGCCCGGAGGACCCCGTGCTCGACCACGGGGTCGGCTCCGGCCGTCTCGATCATCGCGACGAAGGCCGCCGCATCCGGCGGAAGGGGGGGCTCGGGGCCGATCGGAGCAGGCTCGGCGGCCACGAGGTCGCGCCCGTCGATCCGCCAGACGACGGGCGGCGAGACGAACTGGGACGCCCGGCGGGCGAGCTCGCCGGCGCCGTCGTCCACCAGCACGTGCAGCTCACCAACACCCGCCCGGCGGCCCCACGCCATCGCGCCGCCGAGCGCCGACGCCGGCCGCTCGGCCGCCAGCACCCATCCCACACCCGGGCGGCGCGCCGCTGCGCCACCGGGAAACGGGGCGAGCTCGGGGTCGGCGCCCGGCCACCGGCTCGCGACGAGGACCCGGAGCTTGGCCTGGAGGACGGACTGCCGCTGGGCGGTGTCCAGCGGGCGGTGCCTACTTCTTGGCGGCGCGACGGCCGTACCGGCGCTCGAAGCGCTCGACCCGGCCACCGGTGTCCACCAGCTTCTGCTTGCCCGTGTAGAACGGGTGGCACTCGTTGCACAGCTCGCTGCGCAGGTCGGCCTTGGTGGAGCGGGTGGTGAAGGTGTTCCCGCAGGAGCACTTCACCGACGTCTCGATGTACGTGGGATGGATGTCGGCCTTCACGGTGCCTCTTCTCGTGGATCGGTGCGGCGACGGATGGTAGACGCTCGGGGGCAACCCCTCACACGGGGACGGCCGGCCCCTTGGCGATCTCGGCCAGGAACTCGTCGTTGCTCTTCGTGGTCTTGATCTTCTCCATCAACAACTCCAGACCGGCCGCATGACTTCCCTCTGCCCCGAGGGCCTGCAGGACGCGGCGCAGCTTCCACACCTGCTGGAGCTGCACCCGCTCGAAGAGCAGTTCCTCGTGGCGGGTGGACGAGCCGTTGACGTCGATGGCCGGGTAGATCCGGCGCTCGGCCAGGCGGCGGTCGAGACGCAGCTCCATGTTGCCGGTGCCCTTGAACTCCTCGAAGATCACCTCGTCCATGCGTGACCCCGTCTCGACCAGCGCGGTGGCGAGGATGGTGAGGGAACCGCCCTCCTCGATGTTGCGGGCGGCGCCGAAGAAGCGCTTCGGCGGGTACAGCGCGTTGGCGTCGACGCCGCCCGAGAGGATGCGGCCCGACGCCGGAGCGGCCAGGTTGTAGGCGCGGGCCAGCCGCGTGATGCCGTCGAGGACGATCACCACGTCCTTGCCCAGCTCGACCAGCCGCTTGGCCCGGTCGATGGCCAGCTCGGCCACGGCCGTGTGCTCGTCGGACGGACGGTCGAACGTGGACGCCACGACCTCGCCCTGCACCGACCGGCGCATGTCGGTGACCTCCTCGGGACGCTCGTCGACCAGGAGCACCATCAGGTGCACCTCGGGGTTGTTGGCCTCGATGGAGTGGGCGATCTGCTTCAGCACCGTGGTCTTGCCCGCCTTCGGCGGCGACACGATGAGGCCTCGCTGGCCCTTCCCGATCGGGGAGATGAGGTCGACGATGCGCGACACCATGTTCGACTGGTCGCCGGGCACCTCGAGACGCAGCTTGTCGTCCGGGAACAGCGGGGTGAGGTCCTCGAAGCGGGGACGCTGCCGGGCCTCGTCCGGCGTGAGCCCGCTCACCGTGTCGATGCGCACCAGCGCCGGGTACTTCTCGCTGCTGCCCGCCGGGCGACTGGCGCCCTCGACCTGGTCGCCCTTGCGCAGGGCGAAGCGGCGGACCTGGCTGATCGACACGTAGACGTCGCGGGGACCGGCGATGTAGCCGCTGGTGCGCAGGAACCCGTAGCCCTGGTCGTTGAGGTCGAGCAGGCCCGACACGGGGACCGGTTCGCCCGAGAAGGGCTGGTCGTGCGCCGGAGCGGGGCTCTGCACCTCCCCCGGGCGGTCGGAGCGGTCGCGGCCCCGGCGCCGGCGGCTGCGCCGGTTGGCCGGATCGAGGTTGTTGTGCTGCCCGGCCTGGCCGGTCGAGCCCCCGTGCGGGCCCTGGCCGCCCTGGGCGCCCGGCTGGTACTGCGACTGGCCGTTGCCGCGATCGCGGCCCTGGTCGCGCCACTGACCCTGGTCGCGCGACCCGGGTCCGGAGGGGTCGCCGGCCGCTGCGTTGTGCGTCTGCTGGTCGGCGGCGGCGTCGGCGTTGTCGTTGTCGTCGTCGTCCGGCCGGGCCGGGGAGCGGACGTCGCCGTCGACGGGGTCGTGGTGGACGGGATCGGCGCCCGGCGCCCGGTCGGCGCCTCCGTCAGCCGAGGCGTCGGCGCCGTCATCTGCGTCACCCGAGGCGTCGGCCGGAGGACCGTCGCCGGCCGCCCACGACCCCGGGTCGGCCCCGGAGTCGCCGCCTGGAGGCGTCCCGGCCGCTGCCGGCTCGTCGGCGGCGGCCGTCTCGTCGGTCGCCCCGGAGGTCCCGTTGGCGTCGGGACCGGCCGCTCTCGACCGTGTGGCCCGCGCTCGCGCTGCGGGCGGCGCGCCGGCGTCCTCCTCGACGCCCGTGGCCCGCAGGATCTGGCCGACCAGCGTGGCCTTGGCGGCACGGGACGACGGCTTGAGGCCGAGGGCCTCGGCGATGGCGTGGAGCTCGTCGCGCTCCTTGCCCTCCAGGACCGAGCGCTCCAGCTGCTGCTCTCCGCTCATCGTGCTCCTTGCTTGCTCGCGACCGTGCCGGGCACGGTGGCTCTCGGGATGGCCTCGATGGCCTGGGTGAAGACCAGGTCGATCACGCGGTTGAGGGTGACGTCGAGGTTGTTGGACGGGACGATGGCGACCCCGTGCTCGAGGGCCAGCGACTTGACGTACTTCTGCTGCTTGCGGATGTTGTCGAAGTAGTCGAGGTAGCGCTCGGAGGGCCTGTTGCGGACCTCATGGGCCCGGACGAGGAAGTGGCTGCGGTGGACATCCTCGTCGTCCACGGTGACCACGAGGGACACGACCACGGCGCGCCCTGCGAACGGCGTGCTGTCGAGGAAGCCCGGCACCAGGTGGGCCCCCTCGAGGATGAGGTCGGTGCCCTCGTCGGCGGCCCGTGAGATCAGCGCGCCGACGCCGACGGCCACCGCCGACGCCTGCTCGCCGAACCCGATCAGCACGGGGTCGGCACTCCGGGGCAGGGGGTGGCGGACCAGGCGGGCGGCGTCGAACGACGACGTGTGGATCGTCGGCATGATCTCCTTGCTGAACATCGCCCGCATCACCTCCCGGATCGCGTCGGTGGGGACGACCCGGGTGATACCGAGGCGGTTGGCCAGCATGGTGGCGATGGTCGACTTGCCGACGCCCGTGGCCCCGCCCACGAGGACCACCAGCGGCCGGTCGAGCTTGGCCAGCAGCTGCCACTTGGAGAACGACACGGCATAGCGCTCACCGACCTCGTGTCGGAGCACGTCGAGGACGAGATCGTTGAGCTCGGTGCCGGTGAGGGCGGGTTCGGCCATGGAGCGGAGCCGGTCCTCCACGACCTGGGCGGCGTGGAAGGCTCGTGCCGGGTCGAGCCCGGTGGCCATGATGCGCGACGCCATGAGGCCCTTGGAGTAGGGCAACCCGTACTCCTGGCCCGTCACGCTGACGCGGCGCGGCCCGGTGGTGGTCACCGGCGGGGAGGTCCCGGGAGAGGAGTCGATGGTCGGTCTCGCGATTGGGCGGTGGGGCGGTGGCCAGTGGGATCAGGTCGGTCCGGTGGAACAGACGGCTCAGGGGGATCAGGCGGAGAAGCGTCGGGCGGCAAGATCGGCGACCTCGGCCGCCAGCTCGTCGAACGAGCCGTCGCCGCTGATCGTCTCGACTCGGTTGTCACAGAAGACCACGTCCATCCCTCTCTCGAGGGCGATCCTGGCGGCCACGTCGATGGCAGCTGCTTTCAACTCGACGACGAGCACCTCGGCGTTCCCTGCCCCCGCCAGCTCCGCCTCCAGGAGGCGGCGGTTGGCCAGATTGTGGGAGGAGCCGACGACCCTCGCCCCGTGCTGGTGTTCGAGATGTGCCGCCAAGTGTGCTCTGGCGGCTGGTGGTGCGGTGGTGGCGTAGAAGACCCGTCGCCCGGAGATCGGAGCAAGAGGGGTTGGCCGGAGGATCACACGGACGATCCGGGGAGCGGCCGACACCCCTTGCACCAGCCTCCCGACGTCGCCCTCGAAGGAGGCACGAAGACCTGAGGCCGCAAGCGAGGTTGCCCCAATGGTAACCACGATCAGGTCTGCGAGCAACACGCGGTAGGCGCCCAGATGGCCCGTGACCAGCTCCGGGTCGGCCGTGAACGGCACCACCAGGACCGTGGCGTCGGCGTGCGCCGGAGGAATGCTCTGGCCGCTTCCCTCGAAGATCAGGAGCGACTCCGTGCGGCCGTTGGCGAGCGCGACACCCTCGCGGAGGTTGGCGGCGGCCGGGGCGCCGGCCATGCCACCGCCGCACCGGCGGGTGCCCACGGTGGCCACCCCCGACATGACGGCATCCTCGAGGTGGTCGCTGGCGGCATGGCGGCCCGAGGCGGCCAGGGCCACCAGGCCGCCTGCGCTCAGATCGAACGTCGCCGGGTCGACCAGCTCCGGCTCGGCCGGTCCTCCTCGGCCCATGGCGACGACGACGGGTGGGGTGCCGCGATCGCGCAGGACCCTGGCCATCTGGGCGCTCACCGCCGTCTTGCCCGTCCGCTTCCCGGTGCCGATCACGGCCAGCGAGGGCTTCTCGGCCAACCGGGGACGGGGCGGCGGCTCGAACCAGAAGTCGCCCCCCGCGTAGGCGGTCCCGGCCGCGAGGGCGCGAGCGATGAGGCGAAGCCGGGTGCGGGCGTCGACGACCGGTTCGTCGGAGAGGTCGAACACGAGGTCCGGCCCGTACGCCTCGATGCCGGCGCGCAGGGCGGCGTCCGCCGAGTCGGCGGTGACGACCTCGACGCCGTAGTCGGGCGTCTCGGACCCGATCTTCTCGGTGCCCCCCAGCAGTGCCGCGCCCACGACGGTCGCTCCCGGGAACCGCTCGGGCAGGCCACGGATGGCGTCGACCACGACCGGCGGGTAGTGCTCGCCGTCGACGAGGACGAGGATGCGCGCCGGGGCGCGCTCGGACAGGGGGTCAGGGTGGAGGACGAGCGAAATGTAACTGTCCGCCGCCACCTGTGCGCACGGCACCTGCCGGTTCTGCCGACGATTGCCTGCGCCCGCGTCGGAGACTGTCAGGCGGCGTCGACGGCCCGGGCGAACGACCAGCGCGCGGCGATCTGGGTGACCACGAGGAACCCGACGCCGACGGCCACCGCCTTGGCGACGGGATCGAGGGTGAGCGGGCCCGTCACCACGGCCCGGGCGGCGTCGACCATGTAGGTGAAGGGGTTCCAGGCCGATGCCGTCTGCACCCATCTCGGGAGCAGGGACTCGGGGACGAACTGGGTGGACAGGAACTGCAGCGGCAGGAACAGCGGCGCCAGGGCGAGGGGGGCCTGCGCGTTGCGCGTGGCCAAGGCGACCACGAAGTAGAGGCCGCCGTAGGCGGCCGCCCACAGCGTCAGCAGGGCGAAGAGCAAGACGACGCCGACGACGCCCTCGTTGACGTCGGTGCCGAGGAGGATGCCGACCACGAACAGGGTGAGACCGGCGGGCAGCACCCGCACGACGTCGAACAGGAGGCGGCTGGCGAGCAGCGACGACGGCTTGGCGTTGAGCAGGCGGAGGCGGTCGAGGAAACCCGACTGGATGTCGATCACCAAGCTGGTGGCGGCGTACCCGACGCCGGTCATGGCGGTGAGCATGATGACGGCGGGCGTCATCCACTCCGCGTAGTTCGTGGTGGGGAACCCGGGCAGCTCGGTGACCACGGACAGGGTCTTGGCCACGAGGATCAGCATCGTGAGCGGGATGACCACCGGAAGGGCGTACGCGAGCACCGGGTTGCGCAGCCCCTCACGGAGGTTGCGGGCCAGCAGGAGCCGGACCTGGGCCAGCGAGCCGGTCAGCGGTTCGACCCCGAGGGAACGCCGATGCCGCGACGAACCGCGGTGAGGGCGCTGTTGTCGGCCGATCCCGCCCCGGCCTCGATCTCGCTCCCCGTGAGCGTCACGAAGACGTCCTCGAGCGAGGCGGACCGCACCTCCAGGCGCTCGATGGCCGGACCGAGGGCGGCCAGACGGCCGAGCAGCGGCGGCACGCCGGCGTCGCCACCGGTGACGCTCAACACGAGCCAGCCGTCGTCGGCGGCGACCGCTTCGACCCCGGCGGCCGCTCGCACCTGTGCCTCGGCGTCGGCACCGGCCACCCGCAGGCGCACCGTCGTGGCGCCGTGGCGCTCCTTCAGCTCGGCCGGGGACCCCAGGGCGGCGATGTGGCCGGCGTGGACGATGGCCACCCGCTCGGCCAGCTCGTCGGCCTCGGCCAGGTACTGGGTGGTGAGGAACACGGTGGTGCCGCCCTCCTGCTGACGCCGAATGAGCTCCCACAGCGCCCGCCTGCTCTGCGGGTCGAGCCCGGTGGTGGGCTCGTCGAGGAACAGCACGTCGGGATGGCGGACCAGCGCCATGGCCACGTCGAGGCGACGGCGCATGCCACCGGAGTACCGGGCCGCGATGCGGTCGCCCGCACCGGAGAGCCCGAACACCTCGAGCAGCTCCGACGCCCGAGTGGCGGCGGCTGCCGTCCCCGTCCCGGCCAGCCGGGCGGCCAGCACCAGGTGCTCGCGCCCGGTCATGAGCTCGTCGAGGGCCGCCTCCTGGAGGGCGACGCCGAGGACCTGGCGGACGGCCGACGGCTCGGCCGTGACGTCCATCCCAAGGACCCGGGCGGTGCCGGCGGTAGGCCGCAGCAGCGTGGTGAGGATCCGCACGGTGGTGGACTTGCCGGCGCCGTTGCGCCCGAGCAGCCCGAAGATCTCGCCGCGGCCGACCTCGAAGGTGACGCCCCGGAGGGCGTCGACGCCGGCCGGCTCGTATCGCTTGGCCAGGTCGGTGACCTCGATGGCGGCGTCGGCGTCGATGGTGGACCCTACAGTCCGAGCTCGCGTCTGATGGCGGGGCCGTCGGCGTCGACGGCGGTGGGAACGGCGATCTGGCCGATGGCGATGTCGGGGTCCTTGAGCCCGTGGCCGGTGAGGACGCAGACGACCGTGGAGCCGGCGGGGACGCCCGTCTTGATGAGCCCGGCGACCGATGCGGCCGACGCGGGCTCGCAGAAGACGGACTCCTGAGAGGCGAGGAAACGGTAGGCCTCCAAGATCTCCTCGTCGGTCACGGCGGCGATGGTGCCGCCCGACTCGGCCGCCGCCGCCGTGGCGCCGTACCACGACGCCGGCTTGCCGATCCTGATGGCGGTGGCCACCGTCTCCGGGTGGTCGATCGGATGTCCTTCGACGATCGGTGCCGCCCCTGCCGCCTGGAATCCCATCATGGCCGGCAGCCTGGTGGACAGGCCGGCGGCCTTGTACTCCAGATACCCCTTCCAGTACGCCGTGATGTTGCCTGCGTTGCCGACCGGGATGCAGTGGACGTCGGGCGCGTCACCGAGGACGTCGACGACCTCGAACGCGCCCGTCTTCTGGCCCTCGATGCGGAACGGGTTGACCGAGTTCACCACGGTGACCTTGGCGCTGCCGTCGAGGGAGCGGACGATCTCGAGCGCATCGTCGAAGTTGCCGCGGATCTGGAGGATCTTCGCCCCGTGGATGAGCGCCTGCGCCAGCTTCCCCAGTGCGATGTGGCCGTCAGGGATGAGCACGGCGCACGCGACCCCCGCACGCGCCGCGTACGCCGCCGCCGACGCGGACGTGTTCCCCGTCGATGCGCACACGACGGTCTGGGCACCGTCCTCGACGGCCTTGGAGATGGCGAGTGTCATCCCCCGGTCCTTGAACGAACCCGTCGGGTTGAGCCCCTCGAACTTGAGGAACACGGTGGCACCCACGCGCTCGCTGAGGCGGGGCGCCGGCAGGAGAGGCGTGGCGCCTTCGCCGAGGGTCACCACCGGCGTGGCGTCGGTGACCGGGAGCAAGGCCCGGTACTCCTCGACGACCCCCCGCCAGTGGTGCTTGGCCTGCCGCCCCCCGAGCGCCGTCATTCCGGACCGACGACCCGCAGGAGGGTGCCGATGCGCTTGACGGCGTCGAGGTGGCGCAACGCCTGCAGCGTCGCCTGGACGTCCCTCTCCCGCGCCGTGTGGGTGATGAACACGAGCCGGGCCTCGTCGCCCAGGCCCTCCTGCTCCATGGAGCGGATGGAGACGCCGTGCTCACCGAACACGGTGGCCACCGCGGCCAGGACCCCGGGGCGATCGACCACGTCGAGGTTCAGGTAGAACTGCGACGACAGCTCGTCGACGGCGACGAACGCGCCCGCCCGGAGCGTTCCCGTCCGGCCGCTGCCCCCCATGCGCCGGTTGTGGGCGGCGTCGACGAGGTCGCCGAGGACGGCGCTGGCGGTGGGCATCCCGCCCGCGCCCCGCCCGTACAGCATGAGCTCGCCCACCGCCTCGCCCTCGATGAACACCGCGTTGAACGAGTCGCGGACCGACGCGAGCGCATGGGTGGCCGGGATCATGGCCGGATGGACCCGGACGGCGACCCGTCCGTCGATGCGTTCGGCTATGGCGAGCAGCTTGACCACGTAGCCGAGCCGGCGGGCCACCCCGATGTCCGCCGGCGTGACCCCACTGATCCCCTCGCGGTACACGTCGCCGGCCACGACCGTGACGCCGAAGGCGATGCTGGCCAGGATGGCGGCCTTGGACCCGGCGTCGTAGCCCTCCACGTCGGCGGTGGGATCGCGCTCGGCGTACCCCAGGCTCTGCGCCTCCGAGAGGGCGTCGCCGTAGGACGCCCCCTCCTCGGTCATGCGCGTGAGGATGTAGTTGGTCGTGCCGTTGACGATGCCCATGACCCGGGTGATCCGCTCCCCCGCCAGCGATTCCCGTAGCGGTCGGATGAGGGGGATGCCGCCGGCGACGGACGCCTCGTAGAGCAGGTCGACGCCAGCCGTCGATGCCGCCTCGAAAAGTTCGGCGCCCACGTTGGCCAGCAGCTCCTTGTTGGCGGTGACGACCGGCTTCCCGTTCTTCAGGGCGGCCAGCACGAGTCGGCGGGCGGGCTCGATGCCGCCGATCAGCTCGACGACGACATCGATCTCGGGGTCGTTGACGACGGAGTCCGCGTCATGGGTGAGGCAGCCGTCGGGGAGCTCGACGGCCCGCTGGCGCGCCAGGTTGCGCACGGCGACGCGGGCGACCTCGAAGCGGAGCCCGGTGCGCTGGGCCATGGCGTCGGGTTCCGAGACGAGGAGCTGCACGAGGGCGGCACCGACGTTGCCGCAGCCGAGGAGACCGATGCGGACAGGGGAAGACGCGGTGCCGTCCATGGGCGAACGCTAACGCCGATCGGCGCCGGTCGGCCCGGCCCTTCGGCACAGCGTCCGGGACGGTCTCAACAACAGCATCGAACCACCAGAACAGGACGAACCTACAGGATCGCCGGGCAACCGCCGAAGACGTCTTGACCCCGGAGGCCCACATGACTTCCCTGCTCAGGACGCAATTTCACCAATCGGACATAGTTCGCCGCAGCGTCGCCACCTTCGTGGTGGCGGTGGCGTTGATCGCGTCCACCCTCGGCCAGTCGCTCGTCGGTGCCGCACCGAATGGTCCGCCCGTGTCGGTCGTCGTGAGCCGGGTCGAGTCCGCCGACGGAGCCGTCGTCCGGGCGATCCGTGACCTGGGCGGGCGGATCGAGCAGAACCTCCCGATCGTGGAGGGCTTCGCCGCCGTCGTCCCCGCGTCCGCCGTCTCGGCCTTGCGGTCCGTCCCCGGCGTCCGCGCCGTCGTCCCCAACGCCAACGTGCAGATGCACGGCCAGTACGGCGAGGGATCCGGCGTGGCCAGCGCCGTCTACAGCGAAGCTGTGCGGGCGCCGCAGGCCTGGAGCGCCGGGTGGGGCGGCCAGGGTGTCGGCGTGGCCATCATCGACACCGGGATCAACGCCACCGGCGACCTGGCGGGCAAGGTGGCCCACGCCGAAGACTTCACCGCCGAGCACGACAATGTGGACGGATACGGGCACGGCACCTTCGTGGCCGGGCTCATCGCCGGCAGCGGCGCCGGTTCGAACGGGGCCGTCCAGGGAGTCGCCCCCGGGTCCCACCTCGTCTCGGTGAAGATCGCCGGCCGGGACGGCTCGACCGACGTGGTCAGGTTGCTCGCCGCCCTCCAGTGGGTGGTGACGTTCAAGGACGTCTACGGCATCCGGGTGCTGAACCTGTCCCTCGGCGTCGACTCGGCGCAGGACTACCGCACGGATCCGCTGAACTTCGCCATCGAGCGGGTCTGGAACGCCGGCATCGTGGTCGTCACGGCCGCCGGCAACGGCGGAACGGCATCGGGCACCATCGCCAAGCCGGGCGACGATCCGCTCGTGATCACCGCCGGCGCGGCGGACGACCACACCACGCCGGCCCAGGACGACGACACCCTCGCCGCCTTCTCGGGCACGGGACCCACGGCGTCGAACGGCCTGGCCAAGCCCGACCTCCTCGCCCCCGGCAAGTCCGTGATCTCGCTCCGGTCGCCCGGTTCGACGATCGACGTGGGCGCACCGGGCGCTCGCATCGGTGACGCCTACTTCAAGGGCTCCGGGACCTCGTTCTCGTCCGCCATCACCGCAGGGACGGCCGCACTGGTGCTGTCCCGGACGCCTCAGCTCACGCCGAACCAGGTGAAGGGCCGGCTCGCCGCCACGGGCAGGAGGATGCCGGACGTCCCGCCGGCCTCCGCCGGGGCCGGTGAGCTCGACGCCGGGGCCGCCGTATCGAGCGACGTGGTCAGCGAGGCCAACACCGGCGTCGTGGCCGCCGGCCGTGGCGGGGCGCTCCCCGGGGTCCGGAGCGCAGCATGCGGGCGGACCGACACGGGATCGTGCCCGGGCGACGCCGCCGCAGCCGGCGCCCGCGGCTTCAACGCGACCGAGTACTTCGGGTCGCAGTGGGCCGGGTCGCAGTGGGCCGGGTCGCAGTGGGCGGCCGGAATCTGGAGCTGACCGCCGTCGGGGGCGGAGGCTTCGCCGCCCTTTGTGTCATGTTTCGACCCTTTCGGCTTTCCTCGGGACAGAAAACGTGCTCCGCTTGTGCGGTGGCGATCCGCTCTCCGGCCCGGGACGAGGCACGCCGGTGACCGTCGTCCATCCGACGCCGAACGCCCAGGTGGCTCCCGGTCCGAACCTCCGCGTCGTGCGCGCCCTGTGCGCGCTCTCCGGCCTGGCCGGCCTGCTCTCGCTCGCCGCCTCCATGGCGTGGTCCAACCCGGCGTGGCTCCACGTGTGGCCGTCGGTGCTGTTCGGCCTGGGGCTGGCCGGATTGCAGCTCGCTCCCCTGCGCGTCTCTCACGAGGGCCAGGGCGAGAACATCCACCTGGAGGAAGCGTTCCTCGTGCCGATGGCGCTCTACCTCACGCCGGCCGAGGTCGTCGCCGTCCTGGCATCCGCCGCGCTCGTCGGCCAGGTGTGGCACCGGCGGGGGATGCTGAAGGCGGCCTTCAACACCGGCGAGATGGCCCTGGCCGCGGGCGGCGGTATCGGCGTCAGCCGCCTGCTCGGTGCTGGAGCGGGCGACCTGAGCGACCGGGCCCTCATGGCCGCGGCCGCCGGTGGGTTGACCTACGCCGTGCTGTCCATGCTCCTCGTCGCAGGGGTCATCACCGCTCTCCAGCGCAGCCCGTACTTCGAAACGGTGCGCGACGGGCTGGTCGTGCGCCTCGTCACGTGGACGGCGTCGCTGGCCGTCGGCGTGCTCCTGGCCGCCGCCCTGGAGGGCCGGCTGTGGCTGCTGCTCCTGATGGCGGTCCCCGTCGCCATGTTCCAGATCGCCACTGCACGCGCTTTCACCCAGTTCAACGAGCGCCACAAGATCGAGCGCCTCTACGACGCGGCCGGCTCCATCCGGTCGAGCATGGACTCGCGCCAGGTGGTGGGTCAGCTGCTGGCATCCGCCCAGCGGCTGCTCGACGCCAGCGAGGCCCGCCTGGTCCCCACGGGATCCCCGATCGAGCCTGGCGCGCTGCGCGCCGACGTCGATGCGGTCGTCGCCGTCGAGGTCCCGGGGCGCAGCACCGGCGGTGCCTGGGGCGAGAACGACGAGGGCCTCCTGCGCGCGCTGGCCAGCGTGGCGTCGAGCGCACTGTCGAACGCGACGATGTTCGAGCGCCTCCGCGCCGTGACGGCCAGCCTGGCCGAGGGCGTCGTCTCGCTTGACGACCGGGGGATGGTCACCTTCGCCAATCCGGCCGCCGAGCGGATGCTCGGCCTCGGCCAAGGAGAGCTCCTCGACCAGGCCCTCCACGCCATCGTGCACGCCGGCGCCGGCACGCATCGCGGCCAGGCCCACGAGTGCAGGCTTGGTGCGGTGCTGGCGGCCGGAGGAACCGCCCGCGACGACGACGACGTGTTCACCCGCACCGACGGCAGCCACCTGCCCGTCGCCGTCACCACCTCGCCGGTCCTCGGCGACGACGGCGCGCTCGGGATGGTGATGGCGTTCCGGGACATCACCGAGCGAAAGGCGTTCGAGGAGGAGCTCTCCCACCGGATGTTCCACGACGGGCTCACCGGCCTGTCCAACCGCGCCCTGTTCGCCGACCGGCTCGTGCAGGCCCATGTCCGCGCCGCCCGGAACCGCACGCGGTACGCCGTCCTCATGATCGACCTCGACCGGTTCAAGGTGGTGAACGACAGCCTCGGTCACCACGCCGGCGACCAGCTGCTCGTGGCCGTGGCCGATCGGTTGAAGGCCAAGGTCCGCCCCGGAGACACCTTCGCCCGCTTCGGCGGTGACGAGTTCGTGATGCTCCTCGAAGAGGTCGACCACGAGGACGAGGCCACCGCACTGGCCCAGCGGCTCCTCGACGACCTCGCGCCGCCGTTCCGGATCCAGGGCCGCGACGTGCCCGTCACGGGCAGCATCGGGGTCGTCGTCGGCAACGCCGGCCAGACGACCGCCGAGGACTGCCTGCGCAATGCCGACGTCGCCATGTACCGCGCAAAGGCGAACGGCAAGGGTCGCTACGAGCTGTTCCGGCCCGGAGCGGAGACCGGCGAGCTCGGCCGGCTGGACCGCGAGATCGCCCTGCGCCTGGCGATCGAACGGGGCGAGCTCGAGGTGTACTACCAGCCTGTCGTCTCCACGGTGACCCGCTCGATCGTGGGTCTCGAAGCCCTGGTCCGTTGGCACCATCCCACCACCGGGCTGGTTCCGCCGAACGACTTCATCCCGCTGGCCGAGGAGACGGGCCTGATCGTCCCGCTCGGCGAGTGGGTGCTCGAGGAGTCGTGCCGCCAGCTCCAGGAATGGACGGCGGCGATGCCCGCGCTGGACTCGCTCGTCATGTCGGTGAACCTCTCGCCCCACCAGTTCCGCCAGGAGGGCTTGTGCGACCAGGTCGCCGGCGTGCTGGCCGCCACCGGCCTCGCGCCGCGCCGCTTGTGCCTCGAGGTGACGGAGACGGCGCTCATGGCCGACGCGGCGGCGACCGCCGTCATGCTCAACCGGCTCAAGTCCCTGGGCACCTGTCTGAGCATCGACGACTTCGGCACCGGCTACTCGTCGCTCAGCTACCTCAAGCACTTCCCGGTGGACTACGTGAAGATCGACCGCTCGTTCGTGGCCGACATCGGCGACGACGACGTCGACACCGAGATCGTCCGCTCCGTCATCCGCTTGGCCAACGCCATCGGCATCCGTGCGGTGGCCGAGGGCGTCGAGGACGCCAGGCAGTTGGGCATCCTGACCGAGCTGGGCTGCCCGCTGGTGCAGGGCTACCTGCTGGCCCGCCCCCAGCCCGCTGTCGACGTGGCCGCCCTGCTCCGCCGGCCGCTCGTCTTCCCCGCTCCGACCGAAGACCCCAGCGGCGTCCGCGGCCGCTGAGCGACCACTCATCCCCGCCGGGCCGTCGAGGTCCGCCGCCTCGTCGCGGTGCTTCGTTCTCTGTCCGCGACACGACACGGGGTGTCGCCGTTCTGGAAAAGAAGCGGAGGCCGGCGATGCCGGCGGCCAGGGTCACGAGCGGTCGAGGCGGAGAAGGTCGTCGAGCGACTCCCGGGCGACGACCACCCGCGCCACGCCGTCCCGCACGAACAGGACGGGGGGCCGGGGCACCTTGTTGTAGGTGGACGCCATGGAGTGGCCGTAGGCGCCGGTGACGGGAGTGGCCAGCACGTCGCCCACGGCCAGGTCGGCAGGCAGGCAGGCGTCGCGCACCAGCACGTCGCCCGACTCGCAGTGCTTCCCCACCACGGTGGCGGTGAGCGTCCGCTCGGCATCGGTGGCTCGCGGCAGGAACGCCTCGTACCCGCTGCCGTAGAGCACCGGACGGGGGTTGTCGCTCATGCCGCCATCCACCGCGACGTACGTGCGTATGCCGGCCAGATGCTTCACCGTGCCGACGCGGTACAAGGTGACGGCGGCCCCCGCCGCGATCGACCGGCCGGGCTCGGCCGTGATCCGCGTCCCGGCCGGCACACCCGCGCCGGCGCACGCCGAGCGCACGGCGTCGGCCCACGAGGCCAGCGACGGCGATTCCTCACCGTCGACGTAGGCGACGCCGAGCCCACCGCCGACGCAGAGCTCCGGGAGGCCGAGCGGCGCGAAGAAGGCGGCCAGGACCTCGATGGCCTTCTCGAAGGAGGCGAGGAGGAAGACCTGGCTGCCGATGTGGGCATGGATGCCGACCAGGCGGGCGGGTGAGCCGGGCGCCGACAGCCGGGCGACCGCACCGGCGGCTGCGCCGCTCGCCACGCTGAAACCGAACTTGGTGTCCTCCTGTCCGGTGCGCACGTACTCGTGGGTGTGGGCCTCGACTCCGGGCGTGACGCGCACCAGGACGTGGGGGCGGGCCCCGCCTGACGCCACGACGCCCTCGAGCCGGTCGATCTCCGAGAAGGAATCGACCACGATGCGTCCGACCCCGACCTCCACGGCGCGGGCTAGCTCGGCGTCGGACTTGTTGTTGCCATGGAGCACCAGGCGGTCGGGAGGCACGCCGGCGGCCAGGGCGACGTGCAACTCGCCGCCCGTCGAGACATCGATGCACATGCCTTCCTCGTGGGCGAGGGTCGCCATCGCCTTGCACAGGAACGCTTTGGACGCGTATGCCGCGCCGTCGCCGAAGGCGGTGACGGCTTCGCGGCAGCGCTGGCGCAGGTGGTCTTCGTCGTACACGAACAGCGGCGTGCCGTGCTCGGCCACCAGGTCGAGCACGTCGAGGCCGCCGATCGACAATCGCCCGTCCGGAGCGATCGACGAGTTCAGTGGGAGCAGCGATACGGGAAGGGGCGGAATGCGTTTGACGCTACCGTCCACCGATGGCCGATCCCCTCGACGATCTGCTCCCCCGCTTCGGTCGAGCCATCGAGGCAGCGTTCGGTCCTGAGCTCGCCGGCGCCGACCCCGTCCTCCGCCGCTCCGCCCAGCCCACGTTCGGGGACTACCAGGCCAACGGCGCCATGGCGCTTTCCCGGACGGTCGGCCGCACGCCGCGCGACGTGGCGGCCGCCATCGTCGAGCACCTCGATGTGACCGGTGTGGCCGAGCCGCCGGAGATCGCCGGACCGGGGTTCGTGAACATCCGGCTCCTGCCCGAGTACCTGGGCGCCAAGGTGGCTGAGCAGGCCGGCGACCTCCGGTTGGGCGTGCGGGCGGCGGCGGCGCCCGAGACGGTGGTGGTCGACTACTCGCAACCGAACGTGGCCAAGGAGATGCACGTCGGTCACCTCCGGAGCACGATCATCGGCGACGCCATCGTGCGGGTGCTCGAGTTCCTCGGTCACCGGGTGATCCGCCAGAACCATCTCGGCGACTGGGGCACGAACTTCGGGATGCTCATCGAGCATCTCACCGACCTGGGGGAGGATCGGGCGGCGGCCGAGCTGTCGCTCGGCGACCTCGAGGCCTTCTACCAGGAGGCGAAGGCCAAGTTCGACACGGACGCGTCCTTTGCCGAGCGGGCGCGCTCGCGCGTCGTGGCCCTCCAGAGCGGCGACCCCACCACGCTCGCCCACTGGCAGCTGCTGATCGACCTGTCCACGCGCTACTTCTCGACCGTGTACGAGCTGCTCGGCGTCCGCCTCATGCCCGACGACATCGCCGGCGAGAGCTTCTACAACCCGATGCTGGCCGACGTCGCAGCCGACCTCGAGGACAAGGGGCTGGCCGTCGTGGACGACGGAGCACTGTGCGTGTTCCCACCCGGGTTCGCGGGCCGGGACGGCCGGCCGTTCCCGTTGATGGTGCGCAAGAGGGACGGCGGGTTCGGCTACGACGCCACCGACCTGGCCGCCCTGCGGTACCGCGTCTGCGAATTGGGCGCCGACCGGATCATCTACGTGGTCGACGCCCGCCAGAGCCAGCACTTCGCCCTGCTGTTCAAGGCGGGCGAGATGGCGGGCTGGCTGGGCAAAGGCCGCACCGCCGAGCACGTCGCGTTCGGCGCGGTCCTCGGGCCGGACGGGCGACCGTTCAAGACCCGCGCCGGCGGCACGGTCAAGCTGGTGGCCCTCCTGCGGGAGGCGATCGACCGGGCGGAGGCGGTGGTGGCCGAGAAGAACCCGGCCCTCGACCCGGCGGCCCGCTCGGAGGTGGCGCGCCAGGTCGGGGTCGGGGCGGTGAAGTACGCCGACCTCAGCAACGACCGGGGCAAGGACTACGTGTTCGACCTCGACCGCATGTTGGCAATGGACGGCAACACCGGCCCGTACCTGCAGTACGCCCACGCCCGGATCCGGTCGATCTTCCGGAAGGGGGGGTCGGAGGCGGCCGACGCCGCCCCCGTCCTCGTCACCGAACCGGCGGAGCGGGCGCTGGGCCTCCAGGCTCTGGGCCTCGAAGCAGTGGTGCGGGACACCGCGACGACGCTCCAACCCCACCGGCTCACCACCTACCTGTTCGAGCTGGCCAGTGCCTTCACGACCTTCTACGAGCACTGCCCGGTCCTGCGGGCGCCGACGCCGGAGCTGCGGGCGTCCCGCCTGGCCATGTGCGACCTCACGGCACGGGTCCTGCGGCAAGGCCTGGACCTGCTCGGCATCGAGGCACCCGACCGGATGTGACCGGTGGGGTGCGACCGCTTCAGCGCTCGGCGAGAAGCTCCTCGACGCGCTGCAGGAGCTGGAGGGGGTCGAACGGCTTGGTGAGGTATCCGTCGGCGCCGCTCTCGTCGCCCGCCCGCAGATCGGCCTCCTGCGCCTTGGCCGACAGGAGGAGCACGGGGATCGACGCCGTGCCGGGATCGGCCTTGAGCGCCTTGGCCACGTCGAGCCCGCTCATCCTCGGCATCATGATGTCGAGCACGACGATGTCGGGGCGTTCCGCCCTCGCCCGCTCGAGTCCGTCGACGCCGTCGTTGGCCACGATGACGTCGTAGCCCTCCATCTCGAAGTTGACCCGCAAGAGGCGCTGGATGACGGGATCGTCGTCCACCACCAGCACCGTTCCCACCACACCGCCAATCCTAGGCGTCTCGACCGTTCCCCTAGGATCGTGTTCCGCTGCCCTCGTAGCTCAGCGGATAGAGCACCGGCCTCCGGAGCCGGTGGCGCAGGTTCGAGTCCTGCCGAGGGCGCCTCCGGCCGCATGCAGACATTCCTGCCCTTCGCACGCTTCGACGAGTCCGCCCGTGCCCTCGACGACCGGCGCCTCGGGAAGCAGCGCGTGGAGGCGTTGCAGATCCTCCGGGCGCTGACCTACGAACGCTACGGGTGGAAGAACCACCCCGCGGTCCGGATGTGGGCCGGGTACGAAGAGGCGCTCCTCGCCTACGCCGTCGCCGTCTGCAGGGAGTGGTGCGCGCGCGGATTCGCCGACACGTGCGAGGCCAAGATGGCGAACGACGCGGCGGCTGCCGGCCTCGCTCGGGTCCCCCGCACGCAGGACGAGCTGGCTGCCGCCGGCGCGCTCCCGGCCTGGCTCGGGGACGAGGCGTTCCATCGCAGCCACCGCTCGGCGCTCGTGCGCAAGGACCCGGAGGTGTATCGGGACGTTTTCGACGACGTGGCCGCGGACCTCGACTACGTCTGGCCGGGGCGGACGAGCGACGGATGAGACCACCGCCCCACTGACCAGGTAGTATGAGAGGTTCCTGCTCGTCTCCGCGTCCGAATGCGCAGGGGGACGACCCGATACCGAGAAGGCCCCCAATGCCCGCGCGTCACGACCTGCGCAACGTCGCCATCATCGCCCACGTCGACCACGGCAAGACCACGCTGGTCGACGCCATGCTCTGGCAATCCGGGATCTTCCGGGCCAACCAGGACGTGGCCGAGCGCGTCCTCGACTCGGGTGACCTGGAGCGGGAGAAGGGGATCACGATCCTCGCCAAGAACACCTCCGTCCGCTACAAGGACGTGAAGCTGAACATCGTCGACACCCCCGGCCACGCCGACTTCGGCGGCGAGGTGGAGCGGGCCCTGTCGATGGTGGACGGCGTGCTCCTCCTGGTCGACGCCGCCGACGGCCCCCAGCCCCAGACCCGGTTCGTGCTGCGCAAGGCGCTGGAGTCCCAGCTTCCCGTGATCCTGGTGGTGAACAAGGTCGACCGGCCCGACGCCCGCACGCCCGAGGTGCTGGACGAGGTCTACGAGCTGTTCCTCGACCTCGACGCCGACCACCACCAGATCGAGTTCCCGATCGTGTACTGCAACGCACGTGCCGGCTGGGCGTCGCTCACGGCCGGCGAGGAGGGCACCACCCTCGAGCCCCTCTTCGACCTGCTGATCTCCCACATCCCGGCGCCCACCTACGACGAGGGCCACCCGCTCCAGGCCTTCGTCACCAACCTCGACCGCTCCCCGTACCTGGGCCGCCTGGCCGTCTGCCGCGTGCGGCAGGGCACCATCAAGCGCAGCACGATGGCGGCCTGGTGCAGGGCGGACGGCACCATCGAGAAGGTCAAGCTCAGCGAGCTGTTCGTCACCGAGGGGCTCGAGCGGGTCCCGGCCGAGGAGGCCGGCCCGGGGGAGGTCATCGCGGTGGCGGGGCTCGACGAGGTCACCATCGGCGAGACGTTGGCCGACCCGGACGACCCCCGGCCGCTGCCCGTGATGGCAATCGACCAGCCGAGCCTGTCGATGACCGTCGGCGTGAACACGTCGCCGCTGGCCGGTCAGGACGGCACGAAGCTCACGGCCAGGCAGGTGAA
The DNA here is from genome assembly GCA_036262515.1 of Acidimicrobiales bacterium. Classification (GTDB taxonomy): domain Bacteria; phylum Actinomycetota; class Acidimicrobiia; order Acidimicrobiales; genus JAHFUS01. The sequence continues at coordinate 22,392 of DATAIT010000056.1, forward strand.
GGTCCGCCTCGACACCGAGCTGGTGGGCAACGTGTCGCTCAAGGTGCTCCCCACCGAGCGCCCAGACACCTGGGAGGTCCAAGGCCGCGGCGAGCTCCAGCTGGCCGTGCTCGTCGAGACCATGCGCCGGGAGGGTTTCGAGCTCACCGTCGCCAAGCCGCAAGTGGTCACACGCGAGATCGACGGGAAGCTATGCGAGCCGATGGAGCGCCTGAGCGTGCACGTGCCCGAGGAGCACCTCGGCACCGTCACCCGGTTGCTGGCCGTGCGCAAGGGCCGCCTCCAGCACATGGTGAACCACGGCACCGGCTGGGTTCGCCTCGAGTACATCGTGCCGGCGCGTGGTCTCATCGGCTTCCGCACCGAGTTCATGACCGAGACCCGCGGCACCGGCATTCCCCACCACGTCTTCGAGGGCTACGAGCCGTGGCACGGCGAGCTGCGCACCCGCCAGAGCGGCAGCATCGTGGCCGACCGCAAGGGCCCCACCACCACGTTCGCCCTCATGAACCTGCAGGAGCGGGGCGAGATGCTGGTCGGCCCGGGCACCGAGGTCTACGAGGGCATGATCGTCGGCGAGAGCTCCCGCGGCGACGACATGGACGTCAACGCCGTCAAGGAGAAGAAGCTCACCAACATGCGCTCGTCGACGGCGGACGAGCTGGTGCGGCTGTCGCCCCACCGGGTCCTGTCGCTCGAGCAGGCCCTCGAGTTCATCGCCGACGACGAGTGCGTCGAGGTGACGCCGAAGGCCGTCCGCCTGCGCAAGCTCGAGCTGGCCCAGACCGACCGACGTCGCTCGCAGAAGCGGGACCGCACCGCCTGAGGGTCCGCCGCGGCCTGTCACGTCGCTTCTTCGTCCGCAACACGACATCCCGTGTCGTGTTGCGGACGAAGAAGCGGAGCCGGCCTGGCGCGCCGACCGTGCTAGCACGCGGCGGCGCGTGGTGCTCGCCCCATTGTGGCGGTCGCCCGGGCACGCTGGAATGACACCGTGAAGGCTGTCGTCTACCGCGTGCGCTGCCTCCTGCGGGCCCAGTGGCGGTCGACAGCGGCTCTCACCCTGATCGTCGCCGCGGTCACCGGAGCCGTGCTCGCCCTCGCCGCCGGCGCCGCACGCACGGCGAGCGCACCGGACCGCTACACCGCCGCCCGGGGAGGTGGGTTCGACGGCACCGTGCAGCAGGGCGGCGGCCCGCCCCGCACGGCCGAGGTCGCCGCCCTGCCGGGGGTCACGGGGGTCGAGGCGATCACGTTCGTGTTCGGCGGGATGCGGCTTCCCGACGGTGGCGACGTCGCCGACGGCTTGACCTTCGCCGGGTCGTACCGGGCCCTCGGGGTGGACGTCGTGGCGGGTCGGGTGCCGGATCCGGACCGGACCGACGAGTTCGTCGCCACCCGGAGCTACGTCGACGCCGGCGGGCTGGCGCTCGGGACGCAGGTCGAGCTGGCGACACTCAGCCAGGAGCAGGCGGACCGCGCCGGTTACGACGCCTTCGAGACGGAGGGACCGCACGGGCCGAGCGCGAAGGTGACGCTGGTCGGCGTCGTCGACGGCCCCAGCAAGCTCGACGATCCCACACCGTTGGCCGTGGTGTCGCCGTCGGTGATCGACCGGGGCGCCGGCGTGGCCATCACGTTCATGGCGGTGGACCTGCGGCCGGGGATTCCGCTCAAGGCCCTGCGCGCCGGCCTCGACACCCTGCCGGACGGGGCGGCCCTGAGCCTCGAACCGGCCCAGCTGGTGAGCAGCGCCGTGCGCACCGCCGTCGACGGGCAGGCGCGGGGATTCTGGCTTCTAGCCAGCGTGGCCGGGCTCGCCTCCGTCGTGGTGCTCGGCCAGCTCCTGACCCGCAGCGTGCGGCTCTCGGCCCAGGAGGGCCCGCGACTCGAGGCCCTCGGGTTCAACCGGCTCCAGCTGCTGGTCGAGTCGGCCGCCCGGGCGGCCATACCGATCGCGGCGGGAGCCTGCCTTGGTGTGGTCGTGGCCGGCGGGCTCTCGGCCACCTTCCCGACCGGCTTCGTCCGCCGCCTCGAACCGCACCCTGGGCTGCGGTTCGACGCGGGCCTGCTGCTCATCGGAGCCGCTCTCGTCATCACCGCCCTCGTCGTGTGGACCGTGGCCGCGCTGGTCGTGGGGCGGACGCTCCACGGCGCCGATCGCCCTTCCGAGGTGGTCGAGTGGGTGGCGGCCCGCTGCCCGAACGCAGCGCTGGCGACCGGCTTCCGGTTCGCCTTCACCCGGGCCCGGCGCGACCGCGGATCGGTGCGGGCGACCGTCGCCGGTGTGCTCGCGACGGTCGTGCTCCTCGCCGGCACCGTGGTGTTCGGGTCGAGCCTGGCCCGCCTCGTCGTGGACCGCGACCGCTTCGGCAGCAACTACGACCTCTTCGTCGGAACCGGCGAGGACGTGATCCCCGACGAGGTCATCCACACGCTCGAGGCCGACCCAGACGTCGCCGCCGTCCTGGTGTACGGCACGGGCCACGCCCGGGTCGGATCGGCGACGATCGGCTTGGCCGGCATGGCACCCGTCAAGGGCGACGTGGCGCCGACCACCCTGTCCGGCCGGCTCCCGGCGGCCGACGACGAGATCGCACTCGGGCGACTCACGGCCAAGCGCCTGGGGGTCCGGATCGGCACCGAGCTCGCGCTCGAGACCGAGGCGGGACCACGCCGGTTCCGGGTGACCGGCCTGGCCGTCATCCCACCGGTCGAGGAGCTGGCCGGTGTGGGCCAGGACGCTGTGGTCACCATGGGAGGACTGCGGCGGGCCGAGCCGGAGGCGACCGCGAGCTCCGCGGCCGTCGGCCTGCGCCCGGGCGCCCCGAAGGGCACGGCGGAACGGCTCGGGTTCGGGGAGGACGGGTCACGCCCTGCCGTCATCGTCAACCTGGCCCGCATCCGCGCCATCCCGTTCCTGCTGGCCGGGCTGCTCGGCGCCCTGGCCGTGCTCACGGTCGTGCACGTCATGATCACGTCCGTGCACCACCGGCGCCGCGACGTGGCGCTGCTGCGCTCCCTCGGCGCCGATGGTCGCTGGGTGAAGCGCGCCGTCCACTGGCAGGCCACGTCGTTCTCCCTCGTCCCCCTCACCCTCGGCGTGCCCCTCGGGCTCATCGCCGGACGCCTCGTCTTCGGCGCCTTCGCCGACTCGGTCGGGACGGTGCGCTCTGCCTCGTTTCCGTACGCTCTGCTCGCCGCCGTCATGGGGGCGTTCATCGTGCTGGCCAATGCCGTCGCCACCGTTCCCGCCGCCCGGGCCAGGCGCCTCGCGCCGGCACCCCTGTTGACCACGGAGTGACCGTCCGGCAGTGACCGGCGGAGCGGCCGGGACCGGAGCCGCTACGTCAACGTTGGTGCTCGGGACACCACCACGTCGTGCGGCCGCCGACCGTCGCCCTCGAAAGCGGCGTACCGTCCCTCGGGCATGCGCCTCCGGCGACCCGATGGGGCATCAGGTCGCCCGAGTGTGAGCCGCCCCTGGCGATGAGGTCGGCGACCGCCGCCCGCAGGTGCCGGTGGAGGCGGCGCAGCTCGGCGGCCGTGAGCGAACCGGCCGGCCGTCGGGGGTCGAGGCCGGCCCGCCACAGCGCCTCGTCGGCGAGCAGGTTCCCCACGCCGGCCAGGTGGGCCTGGTCCAGAAGCCGCGCCTTGAGGGGTGCGGTGCTGCGCTCGAGCGCGCGGCGCAGCGCGGCCGGTGTGACGGTGAGCACGTCGACTCCGAGCCGCCCCTCTTCGGGGTCGAGGAACACGCCTCCCAGACGGCGGGGGTCGTGCACCCGCAGGTCCCCGCCGTCGTCGAACTGCACGGCGAACCGGTCCCACGCCGACAGGCCCTGGTCGCTGGAGTACAGGAGGCGGTCGACGCCGGCCCGCCCGTCGACGACCAGCCTCCCCGTCATCCCGAAGCGCAGACCCAGCACCGGGCCGCCGTCCGACGTGTCGAGCAGAAGCAGCTTGCCCCGCCGGCGGGCCGCCGTGAAGCAGCGCCCGACAAGCGCACCGTCGACGGCGGCGGCGTCGATGCCGCCCTTGAGGAACCAGGCGTCGGGAGTCCGCACCGTGGCGACTCGACGTTCGAGGGCGGCGAGGGCCAGCACCCTGTACGCCTCGACCTCGGGAAGCTCCGGCACCGGCCGGCAACGTACCGCCGCTTCGCGGCGCCCTTGTCCTCGAACATCTGTTCGCCTACAGTCGACCGGCGTGGCGGTCGTCCAGCGCTCGTTCGACGACCTGGGCACCCCGCTGCACCAGGTCACCTTCGTGGTCGTCGACCTGGAGACCACCGGGTGCGAACCGGGCCGCTCCATGATCACGGAGGTCGGCGCGGTGAGGCTCCGGGGGGGCGAGTGCCTCGGCACGTTCCAGACGCTGGTCGACCCCGGTCAGGGCATCCCGCCCGAGATCACCTACCTGACCGGCATCACCGAGGCCATGGTACGGGCGGCGCCGCGCATCGAGGCGGTGCTGCCGTCGTTCCTCGAGTTCCTGGGCGACGCCGTCATCGTCGGCCACAACGTCCGGTTCGATCTCCGCTTCCTCACCGCCGCGCTGGTCGCCGCCGGACGGGCCGGGCTCGCCAACCGCTGGGTCGACACGTGCGCCCTGGCCCGCCGCCTCGTGGCCGACGAGGTCCCGAACTGCAAGCTCTCCACGCTGGCCCGCCACCTCCGCGTCGGCCACCAGCCCACTCATCGCGCCCTCGACGATGCGTTGGCCACCGGCGAGGTCCTCCACTGCCTGCTCGAGCGGGCCGGACGCCTCGGCGTCCTGGCGCTCGACGACCTGCTCGAGCTGCCCACCGTGCAAGGACACCCGATGGTGGCCAAGCTCCGCCTCGTCGCCGACCTGCCCCGGCGGCCCGGCGTCTACCTCTTCCGCGACGCCGGCGGCCGGGTCCTCTACGTGGGCAAGGCGGTGAACCTGCGCCGGCGGGTGCGCTCGTACTTCTCGGGCGACGACCGGCGCAAGGTCGGTCCGTTGCTCCGGGAGACGGCGGCGGTCGATCACGTCGTGTGCAGCGGCGACCTCGAGGCCTCGGTGCTCGAGGTGCGCCTCATCCATGAGCTGCGCCCCCGGTACAACCGGCGCTCGAAGGACTGGCGCCGCTACGCCTATGTGAAGCTCACGCTCGACGAGCGTTTCCCCCGGCTCTCGGTCGTCCGCAACCCCCGGGCCGGTGACGGCTGCTTGTACCTCGGCCCCCTCTCGTCGGCCCGCACCGCCCAGCTGGTCGTCGAGGCCGTCCACTCGGCCGCGCCGCTCCGCCGGTGCACCACCAGGCCGGGTCGCACCCCGGTGGCGGCACCGTGCGCGCCCGCACAGCTCGGCGTGGCCGCGTGCCCCTGCGCCGGCGGTGACGACGCGGCGAGGTACCCGGCCGTCGTCGAGGCCGTCGTGCGGGGCCTCACCGTCGACCCGCAGCGGCTCCTCGCACCGCTGGCGGGACGCATGCGGGCGCTGGCCGCCGACCAGCGCTACGAGGAGGCGGCCGCCACCAGGGAGCGGGCCGCTGCCCTGGCCGCCACGCTGTCGCGCCAGCGCAAGCTCGACGCACTGCGGCGGGCCGGCCGAGTCAGCCTCGAGGTCGACGGCGAGGGTGGGGCCGTCCTCGACCGGGGCCGGCTCCTGCACGCGTGGGCGGGCGGCGAGCCGGCCACCTTGCCGTTCGACGGGGTGGAGGCAGCTCCGCCCGATGCACCGCTGCCCCGTCACCTGGCCGACGAAGTGCTCTGCGTGGCCTCCTGGCTCGACCGGAGCGCGCCTCGGATCCGCCTCGACAGCTGTGACGGCGGCCTGGTGTCGGTGCTCCCGAACCTGCCCCGCTTCGAGCCCGCCCACGGCGTCCACACCCGCCGGTGAGCCTGGCGCGGTCAGGGCGAGGTGAGGGCGAGGGCCACCGTGCCCCGCGCCAACGCGAAGGCGACGCGCGCGGCGTCGGCCGGCTCGACGGCGACGGTCACCGCCTCGTCGCCCACGTCGACCACAAGAGCCCCCTCGGCCACGGGGAACGTGGGCGGGCCCGCGCCGGACGTGGCGGCGGGCGGGCCCGCCTCCGCTCCGGCCGTCTCCGGCGCACCCGGGTCCTCGGCGACGTCGAACGTCGCCATCACGTCCACCCGGTCGCCGAGGCGGACGGCGAGCCCACCCGGCTCCACTGGTACGGCCAACGCCCGGAACCCCCTCGGCACGAGAGCGGCCACGCCGCGAAGCCCGTCGGGCGCCAGCTTCGAGCGCAGCAGCACCTCGCCTGGAACCAGCGGGACGAGCGCCACCTTGCCCACGGGCGTGGCGGCGACGGCGGCGTCGGGCAGCGCGTCGGCCGGCAGGTGGCGGACGGTCACGTCTCCGGCCGCCACGACGGCGCCGGATTCGACAGGTCGAGCGGCCACGGCCACGTCGACGAGGCCGCCGAGGCGCGAGGCGCGAGCGGACGCCTCCCCCACCAGCCTCGCCACCGTGACACCGGTGAGGACGGCGAGTGCGACGAACAGGACCCAGAACGGGAGAGCGGAACGGCGGATGCGCACGGGGGCGCTCCCTTCCTCGAAGACAGACCGGAAGGGGGAAGTGCCGGGAACCGACGCTACGCGCCGAGCGGGCCGCTGGAAAGGGCCTCGGCGCACGCGCACGGTGGTGCGACGGCCAGCGTCGGGATGGCGTCGAACAGCAGCGCCCCGGTGCGCTCCACGTTCCTCGCCAGGACCTCGAAGACGACGTCGATGGTGACCGGCCGGATTCCGTCCACGCCCTCGACACCCGTGTCGTAGTCGGTGATCAGGGCGACTCCCGCGTAACACAGGCCGAGCTCGCGGGCGAGATACGCCTCGGGGTACTGGGTCATGTTGATGACCTCCCACCCCGCCGACCGGTACCACGACGACTCCGCCCGGGTGGAGAACCGGGGCCCCGGGATCACCACCACCGTGCCACGCTCGTGCATGGTGAGCCCACACCCCGACCCGCTGGCCAGCAGGGCGGCCCGCAGGTCGGGACAGTAGGGGTCGGCGAACGACACGTGTCCCACCACGCCGCCGTCGAAGAACGTGTCCGGCCGGCCCCACGTGCGGTCGACCAGCTGGTCGACGAGGACGAACTCGCCCGGCTTCACGTGGGGCTGGAGGGAGCCGGCGGCGCACGGCCCGATGAGCCGGCGGACACCGAGCTCGCGCATGGCCCACACGTTGGCCCGGTAGTTCACCTTGTGCGGCGGCAGTTCGTGCTGCACGCCGTGGCGGGGCAGGAATGCCACCGACCGGTCCCCGACCTTCCCCACCGCGACCGGCGCCGACGGCGGCCCGTAGGGCGTGTGCACGGCCACCGTGGTGACGTCGTCGAGGAAGGTGTAGAACCCCGAGCCGCCGAAGACCCCGATGTCCGCCTCGGCGCGTGGCAACGACTACCGCCTCGCAGGACGGTGCGGCGACTCCCGCTCGACGCCGCCCCGGGAGGTCACGACGAGGCTGCCGCCTTCGAGTCACCCTTGCCCGCAGCGGTCCCCCCGCTCTTGGCATCGCCGGAACTGCCGCTCGCCGCCGGGCTCCCCGAGCCGGTGCCGGACCCGGACTTGGCCGTCGCTGTGTCGCCCGACGAGGCCGTCTTCTCCTTCGGCTCCGTGCGCGGCTTGGCCGAGCCCGCGGAATCGCGGCTGTCGGTTCGGTAGAAGCCGCTGCCCTTGAACGCGATGCCGATGGCACCGAACACCTTGCGCAGAGGGCCGCCGCAGGCCGGGCAGACGGTGAGCGGGTCGTCGCGGAACGACTGCACGACCTCGAGGTGCTCCCCGCACTGTCTGCAGGCGTATTCGTAGGTCGGCACGGGGACGAAGTCTACAAGCGCCGGGAACGTCGAGCCCCCGCCGGAACGTGCACGGGCGCCCTACCATGTGCCGCGATGACGAGGCCCGTGCGCAAGGTGGTCATCCCGGCTGCCGGTCTGGGCACCCGCTTCCTCCCGGCGACCAAGTCGCAGCCGAAAGAAATGCTCCCGGTCGTCGACAAGCCCGCCATCCAATACGTGGTGGAGGAGGCGGTGCGCGCCGGCATTCGGGACGTCCTCATCATCACCGGCCGGGGCAAGCGCAGCATCGAGGACCACTTCGACCGGTCGTTCGAGCTCGAAGCGGAGCTGTCGTCGAAGAAGAAGCACGAGCAGCTGGCCGAGATGCGGGCCATCGCCGACATGGCGGACATCCACTACGTCCGCCAGGGTGAGGCGAAAGGTCTTGGGCATGCCGTCGGCGTGGCCCGCCAGCACGTGGGCAACGAGCCGTTCGCGGTGATGCTGGGCGACGACATCATGCACGACCAGAGCGACGTCCTCGAGCAGATGCTCAACGTGCACGGCCGGTACGGCCGCTCGGTCGTCGCCCTCAAGGAGGTACCCCGGCGCGAGATCGCGTTCTACGGCTGCGCCCGGCCCGAGGCCGTCGAGGAGAGCCTCGTGCGTCTCCTCGAGGTCGTCGAGAAGCCCGCCCCCGAAGATGCGCCGTCGAACCTGGCCGTGATGGGTCGCTACGTGTTCACCCCGGAGATCTTCGACGCCATCGACAACGTCGGGCCGGGCGCCGGCGGGGAGCTGCAGCTCACCGACGCCATCGGCTTGCTGCTGAAGGAGCAGACGGTCTACGGGTACGTCTTCGAGGAGGGCCGCTACGACATCGGCAACAAGCTCGACTACCTGCGGGCCACCGTCGAGCTGGCACTGGACCGCGACGACATAGGGCCCGAGTTCCGCTCGTTCCTCGCCGATCTGGTGGAACGCAAGAAGCTCATCTGAGGATGCCCCTCGTCGACGTCGCGTCGGCCCGCGCACTCATCCTCGACGCCTGCCCCCGCCTCCCGGCCGTCACGGTGCCGCTCGGCGAGGCCCTCGGCATGGTGACGACCACGGCGATCCACGCCCCCGAGCCGGTGCCCCCGTTCGCCAACACGGCCATGGATGGCTACGCCGTGCGCGCCGCCGACACGGCCGCCGCCCCGGTCGAGCTGCGGGTGGTCGACTCGCTGGCGGCAGGCAGCGCGCCCCGCGTTGCGGTCGGGGGGGGAGAGGCCGTCCGCATCATGACCGGGGCGCCGCTGCCTCCCGGCGCCGACGCCGTGGTGATGGTGGAGCGCACGAGCGTCGCCGGCGGCGGGAGGGCGGTCCGCATCAGCGAGGCGGCGCAGCCGGGCGACCACGTCCGCGGCGCCGGGGAGGACCTCCGCGCCGGCGAGGAGGTCTTCCCGGCCGGGACGGTGCTCTCGCCTGGCCACCTCGGCGTGGTGGCCAGCACGGGCCGCACGTCGGTCGAGGTGGTCCGCCGCGCCCGTGTCGGGGTGCTGTCCACCGGTGACGAGCTGGTCGACGACGGCGGGCCACTCCGACCGGGACAGATCCGCGACTCCAACCGGCCCACGCTGCTCGCCCTGGTGCGCCAGGCCGGGTGCGAGCCCGTGGACCTGGGCCGGTGCGGCGACACCGAGGCGCAGATCCGCCACGCCCTGGAGGGGGGCGTGGCCGCCTGCGACGCCGTCGTCACGAGCGGCGGCGTCAGCGTGGGCGACTTCGACTATGTGAAGGTGGTGCTGGACGAGCTCTCCGGCGGCTCCATGCAGTGGCTGCAGATCGCGGTGAAGCCGGCCAAGCCCCTCGCCTTCGGCCTGGCCGGGCGGACGCCCGTGTTCGGCCTCCCCGGGAACCCCGTGTCGTCGATGGTGAGCTTCGAGCTGTTCGCCCGGCCCGCGCTGTTGGCCATGATGGGCCACACCAGCCTCGACCGGCCGCGGAGGCAGGCGGTCGCCGACGAGCCGCTGGTCCGGCGCCCGGACGGCAAGCTGCACCTCGCCCGTGTCCGCGTCGCACCGGGAGACGACGGCCGCTACCACGTCCGCTCGGCGGGGGGACAGGGATCGCACATGCTGCGGGCCATGGCCATGTCCAACGCCCTCGCGCTCCTCCCCGACGGCACGGGAGTGCAACAGGGGGGAAACGTGGAGGTCATGTTCCTCTCGTAGCCTGGCCTGCAGTCATGGTCGTGCCGACACCACTCGTGGACCCCTTCGCCCGCACGGTGCGCGACCTGCGCATCTCCGTCACGGACCGCTGCAACCTTCGCTGCACCTACTGCATGCCGGAGGACGGTCTGACGTGGCTTCCTCGGGCCGACCTGCTGACCTTCGAGGAGATCGAGCGGGTGGCTCGCGTGTGCGTCGAACGCTTCGGCTTCGACGGCATCCGCATCACGGGTGGTGAGCCCACCGCGCGGGCCCAGCTGCCGGTTCTGGTGGAGAAGCTGACCCGGCTCGGCGTCGACGTCTCACTGACGACGAACGGACTCTCGCTCCGGCTTCTGGCCGACGACCTGCGCGCCGCCGGTCTGCGCCGGCTCAACGTCTCGTGCGACACCCTCCGGCGCCGGCGCTTCGCCGAGATGACGCGGCGCGACGACCTCCCCAGGGTGCTCGACGGCATCGATGCGGCCGTCGCCTCCGGCTTCGACCCCGTCAAGGTCAACTGCGTGCTCATGAGGGGCGTGAACGACGACGAGATCCTCGACCTCGCGTCGTTCGGGCGGCGGCGGGGAATCGTCATGCGCTTCATCGAGTTCATGCCGCTCGACGCCGACGGCGCCTGGACCACCACCTCCGTCGTCACCCTCGACGAGATCGTCGCCACCATCTCTGCCGTGCATCCTCTCGAGCCCGTGGCCGAGGCGGGAGCGGCGCCGGCTCGGCGCTTCCGGTACCGCGACGGCGCCGGCGAGGTCGGCGTGGTTGCGAGCGTCTCCCGGAGCTTCTGTTCGACGTGTGACCGCGTCAGGTTGACGGCCGACGGCCAGTTCCGGAGCTGCCTCTTCGCGGTCCGGGAGACCGACCTGCGGGCCGTGCTCCGCGCCGGTGGCTCGGACGACGACGTGGCCGCCGCCATCGAGGCCGAAGTCGGGACCAAATGGGCCGGTCACGCCATTGGCCAGGTGCACTTCACCCGTCCGGCCCGCTCCATGAGCCAGATCGGCGGATAGGCGCGGCGACCAGCCCCTACACTCCCTCCATGTCCGAGCGCGGGCTCACCCACATCGATCCCCTCGGCCGGGCCCGCATGGTCGACGTCACGCCCAAGGAGCCCACGCACCGGCGGGCGGTGGCGCGCTGCAAGGTCTTCATGAAGCCCGAGACCACGTCGATGGTCGCCACCAACGCGGTCACCAAGGGCGACGTGCTCGGCGTGGCGCGCGTGGCCGGGATCCAGGCGGCCAAGCGCACGCCCGACCTCATCCCGCTCTGCCACCAGCTCACGATCGGCTCCGTCTACGTCAACTTCACGATCGGGGACGACCACGTGGAGGTCGAGGCGCAGGTCGAGACGGTCGACCGCACGGGCGTGGAGATGGAGGCCCTTCTCGCCGCCTCGGTCGCCGCGCTCACGATCTACGACATGTGCAAGTCGTCCGATCGCACCATGGCTATCGGTGAGCTGGCCCTGTGGGAGAAGACGGGTGGGAAGGCCGGCACCTGGCGTCGGCAGGCGTCCGACGACCCCTCCAACCTCTGACCGCAGAACGCCGCCTTCGGGAACGCCCGTTCGTCCGCTGGACGCGCGCCGCACAGAGGTGCAAGGATCACCCCACGTCTAGACCATGACCATCCACCGCCGCCGGGGCGTGGAAGGCTACGGTCTCCGAGTTCACGAAAGCGGGTCGAGGAGCTCTTGACGATCGTGGTCCTGCTTGTTCTTGCCGTGATCTGGGGTGCGGTTCTGATCCCGCCGATGCTGCGGGCTCGCTCCGAATCCCGGCCTGCCGACTCCATCGGCAACTTCCGCCACCAGCTGAGCGTTTTGCGCCGAACGGGCCCCACGTTGGTCGGCCCGGCCAACTCGCGCATCCCGGGGTACGCCGCGCCTGCGCCGTCGCCCACCTACCAGATGGCCCGGTCGTACACCCAGGGCGGTGCTCGGCGGGCCCGGACGCTCAAGCGCCGCCGTGACGTGCTGTTCACCCTCGTCGGCGCCATGGGCACCACGCTGGTGCTCGGGTTGCTGCCTCCGTTCCATGCGCTGCTGGGGCTCCACGTCCTGTGCGACCTGCTCTTCGCCGGCTACGTCGTCCTGCTCGTCCAGGCCCGCAACGCGTCGGCCGAGCGGGAGATGAAGCTGCGGTTCCTACCGGCGACGGCGCAGCCGGACAACGTCCTGCTGCTGCGTCGGTCGGCCAACTAGCCGAAGGCCGCAGCCCGGTTGGCCGGGGATGCGGACGACCGCCGGAGCGACGAGCTCGTCCACCTGTGCGAACCGCTCAGGGCCGAGCTCGACGCCGCCCACGACGCCCGTGAGCGCGGCCTGGCCGCCTGCCGGCGCACCATCCAGTCCTGCGGGAACGCCATCCGAGCCGTCCACCGCCGTGACGCCCCGCTCGCCGCCAAACTGACGGCGGAGGCCGGCGACGCGCTGCGCGAGGCCCAGGTCGCCCTTGGCCCCCACCCCCGCATCGCCCACGCCGGCTTCCTGCACGACGCCGAGAAGGAGTACGCCGAGGCGATCCTGACCGCGGCCCTCGTGGCCGGAACGCCGCTGCCGCCCGCCGCCGAGGCGGGTGTCGGCGTCCCGGCGTGGCTGTGCGGCTTGGCCGAGGCGGCGTCGGAGCTGCGGCGCCACCTGCTCGATCGCATCCGGGCCGGCGATCTGCAGCGGGGCGAGCAGCTCCTCGGCGCCATGGAGGACGTCTACGACCTCCTGATCACCGTCGACTACCCGGACGCCATCACCGGGGGGCTGCGGCGTTCCACCGACGCCCTGCGGGCCGTGCTGGAGCGCAGCCGCAGCGACGTGACCACGACGGTGATCCAGTCACGTCTGCGGGCCGCGCTCGAGCAACGCCTGCCGCTCCCGCCCGACCCGACCCCGTGAACCCGCACTCGCCACACACCTCCGAGGCCGGGCGGGGCGCGGGATAGCCTGACCGGCACGGGGGTGTAGCTCAGTCCGGTAGAGCGCTACGTTCGCAACGTAGAAGTCGTGGGTTCAAGTCCCATCACCTCCACTGTAAAACCGCAGCTCACAGCGTTGCTCGGCGAGAATCACTCTCAAAGCCCGGGGCCTGCACCACATCTGCACCACATCCGCACCACATCCGCACCACAAGAAAGGACGAGAAGGTCGTCGAGCTGCAGGCCACTGCCCCGGTCGACAACTCCGGCAGGGAGCCCTAGCCGCCCGCCGTCGTGCGGATGCTGACGTGCAAGGCGGCCGCTGGATGACCTTCAAAGGCACGCCCCCAGATTGAAGTGCGCCGTGGTGTGACCCGGCTCTACACGACCAGGATGTTGACGG
>DATAIT010000057.1 GCA_036262515.1 Acidimicrobiales bacterium
TATGCCTCGAGTCTCGCCGCAGCCAGTCTGCAGCGGCTGGGTCTGCGTGGCGCCACCGACCTGGATGGTGGATTTCAAGCCGTCCTCTCCGCCAACGCCACCCTGCTCGACGAGTCAGCGGTGGCCCCTCCGCCCGAACCCTGAGGTCCGCCCTGCTCGCGGCGTGTCCCTATGGCCAGGCGGCGGCCCGCGTGGTCCGCCGCCTGGCCCGCTAGAGCAGGGCACCGATGCGCTGCTGCGTCGGCCCGAGCACCGTTGAAGAGGTGCTGGTCAGCCAGCGGCGCGCTCCCTACCGGGTGCGGGGCACCGAGAACGGTGATGAGTGCGCCTGCCCGAGCTCGTCGCGCCGGAAGAGATGGTGGCGTGACCCCCTGAGATCGGGCCACCTGATGTGTCCCCCTCCCGTTGGACCGGGGTTGTGAGACTGGCGGCCAACCTCGAGGAGGAAGGCCGTGCCCCATTCGTATGCGCCGCAGTTCCGGGCGATGGTCGTAGACCAGGTTCTCGCCGGCAGACGGGTGGCGGAGGTCGCCGCCGCCGTGGACGTCGGTGAGGCCACGGTCTACCGCTGGGTCCGACCGGAGCGGATCGACCGGGGTGAGCTCGTCGGAACCTCGACGGCCGACAACACGCAGCTGCAGGCGGCCCGCCGGCGCATCGCGGAGCTCGAGTCGGAGCTCGCCATCGTGAGAAGGGCGTCGGCGTTGTTCGACGAGGGTCGGGTGGTGCGCCCAAAAGCGGTGTTCGGGATCGTGTCCACGTTGGCGACTGAGGGCCACGGCACCAAGCGGGTATGCCGTCTCCTGCACGTGGTGCCGTCGGGCTTCTTCCGGTGGCGCTCGCAGCCGCCCTCTGATCGCGCCATCCGGCGAGCCTGGCTCGCCGACGTCATCGTCGAGATCCACGAGCGGCGCGACGAACCTGCGGATGACGCCGCACCCGAGCCGAGCTGGCCGACCACTACGCCCAGGTGGTCAACAAGAAGCTCATCCGGGCGCTCATGGCCGAGCGGGGCATCAGCGGCCTGCCGGCCCGCCGCAAGGGCAGATCGCACCTTGTCAACCGGGTGACCACCGAGGACCTGGTCAACGGAACTTCCGCCGCGAGGGACCGAACCTGCTGTGGATGACCGACCTGACCGAGCATCCGACCCGGGAAGGCACGCTCTACTGCTGCTCCGTGATCGACCGGGAACGGCAGTGGAGGCCTCCCTCGACCAGGCCGAGGCCGAGATCGCGCCGGGAGCACCGGCCGGACGGAGTCGCCTCCTTGGTCTTCTGCCCGGCGAGACGAAGCTGGTCACCTTCGACGGCGTGCTCTTTGAGGTCTCGATGGACCCGGACCCAGCGGACGTGCCGAAATCGGCCCCCGACGTGCTCGACGGCGCCACCGACTGACCTCGTGCGCGGGTCGCCGAGCGCCATACGGGGGTGACCTCCGACTACGGGGATGCGGGCGACAAGGGGTGCGGCGAGTTGGTGATGAAGCTGGGCGGCCCGCGAGCGCGTTGCAAGCCCTTGACGCCCATGGCGCTCCCGGGCTGCGCCCGCCGACCATCAAAATAAAGCCGATTGGTGCACGACAGGTCTGCCTACCGGTCGCCGGCCCCTCTGCGCAGGACGGTGTTCGGGGGCGAGAGCTCGATGGGAGGTCCAACGACCAGCGCGGCGGTGTTCGCATAATGACCCACCAGGACTGCAAGAAGAACCGCAGGTCAGAGGCCATTTCATTTCCTGCGGTTCGGGTTGCTTCTGTCGGGTGCTCCGCTCGACAGGCTGCTGCGGCGGTGCGGTGGGCCCGGGGGCGAGCGGCCGAGAACTACCGGGTGAGGTGGTGTTGAATCGCGTCCCGAACGTTACGCGGGGTCTGGACCCTCAACCGGAAAGACCACCGGCCCTTCGCCGAAACGCGCCAGGATGATCTCCCCGGTCTCGGTCGACGTGTTGCCCTCGCGATGTACCAGTCTCCTGGGTACCTGAAAGTACTCACCCTCCTTGGCCTCGACCTGCTCCTCGCCGCTCGGCCCGAACTCAAGGCTGATCTTCCCCTTGAGGACGTAGCCGATCGTGACGTTGTCGCCGTGGTGGTGCCACCCAGACATCGTTTCAGGCTCCGCTTCAACGTGGCCGAACCAATGGCCGTGCGCCTCGAATGCGACGCGCCTGTTCAATCCAGGCGTGCCTTCCGCCTTCTGCAACTGATCGCTACGCAGTTTCCGAACAGGATCAGGCATTGACCACCCTCTTCTCCCACGCTCCGACTCTTGCCCCGCAACGAGGGTCCGTCAACCAGCTACCCGCTCCGCCGGCGTGCCACTCGCCAAAGTTGCGGGGCATGGGACCTCGACCGCCTTTCGAGACGTCAGGCGCCTATCTCGAGCCGGATCGGCACCATGACCACGCCCCCGGCGACGCTGGCCGGCCCGTCCCCCGCAGGGAAGTCGTAGGTCGTGTTCCCGGTGGTCTCGAGGTGGACCATCGGGTACACCGTGGCCTGTGATGCGATCGGCCAGCCGCAGCGGGGGCGGCTACTGGCTCACCGCCTCCGACGGCGGGGTGTTCGCCTTCGGCGACGCCCGCTTCGCCGGCTCCACCGGGGCACTTCGGCTCAACGCGGCGGTGGTGGGCATGGCCCGTCGCCCGTGAGCCGGCGGCGCTGGGCGGCGGCTGTGGTGGCGACCCTCGCCGTCGCCTCGTGCGGGAGGAACGACCCGCTGCCGGCCAGCCCCCAGGTGGTGGACGTCACCATGGGCGAATACGGCTTCTCCTACGACCACTCGGTGTCGGCCGGTCGGGCCGTGTTCAGAGCCGCCAACACCGGCGCCCTTCCCCACGAGCTGGTGCTGGTGGTGGTGCCCAAGGAGCTGGCCGGGCACCTGGCCGCTCAACTCCAGTCGTCCAAACGCAAGGCGGTGGCCACCCGTGGCTACCTGCCGCCTCGGCCCCCGGGGGCCGACGGCACCTTCGCCGTGGACCTCCGCCCGGCCCACTACGCCTTGATGTGCTTCGTGACCGACCCCGACGGCGAGGTCCACGCCCGCAAGGGCATGGTCTCGGAGTTCACCGTGCGGTGAGCGGGTGACACCTCGCCCGCCGGACCAGGTGCCACCACCGGTCGTCGCGTCCGGACCGCTGCCCGCACGAGGTCCCCAGCCGAGCTCGAGGCGGCCATCGTGACCATGCGCCGGGCACGTCCTGTTAGCTTTCGGCGATGCCGGTCGGTGTGATCGTCGGGCTCGTCCCTGGCCTCTTGACCAGCATCGTCACGGAGATCTACTGCCATCGTTGCGTTGCGCACCGAGCGTTTCGGGTGCACCCGGCAGTAGCGGCGACGCTCGATCACTTCATGCAGGTCTATGGGGGGGCTCATCCCCAACGGTGGGCCGGCGTCCACCGGCTGCACCATCGCTACGCCGACACGCCTCTCGATCCGCACTCGCCCCTCGAGCGCCACCCACTGCTGATCCTGCTGGGGACCCCATACCTCTTCGCCGCGACCACGCAGCGGCTGCATGCCGATTCCCCGAGCAACGGGAAGGGCCACGTCGCCGCCCGCTTCCTCATCACCGGCTTTTGGCTTTTCACGATCGGACTTCCGCAAACACTGATCGCGCTGGCAGTTCACGTCGTCGTCTACTTCGGGCTCATGGGCATGGTCAACACAATCGGCCACCGCTCAGGCCGGAAGCCCCATCCCGACGTTCCGGGGTACGACTCGGCGTGGCTGGCCCTCCTGCTGCTCGGCCACGGCTACCACAACTCCCACCACGCCCATCCGGCTGCCGCCCGCGTCGGGTACCTCGACCCGATGTGGCCGATCGTGCGCCTTCTCGCCGGGCTGAGAATCATCACGATCCCGGAGCAGCGGGCGCAGTCACATCCCCGGGCCTGTTGCTTTGCGTCGGTCTCCTCCCGCTCGAAGGCGGCCGGAGTCCACGCCTCGGCGAGCCCGAAGGAATCCCCGGATCCCTGGTCCGGGACGCCCCGTCGCCCTCGCCATCGAGCGCGTCGACCAGTCACCGAGTCTCATGGCTGACGACCTCGTTGCCGGGCGGCCCCCGATCAGGTTCGTGCCGAGTCGAGGTACAGGAGTAGCTCATGAGCGGCTACCTGGACGTCGCTGTGCATCCACTCCGCGGCCCGGTAATAACCCGCAATGAGGCCCATGCGGTGCAGTCGCCGAAAGTCCCCGTACACGAAGGCATAGCGGGCCTTCGTTCCGTCGGCGGCGCCATCGGTGACGGCCAGATGCCACTCCCCGTACTCCTCCCAGCTGTGCGACTTGAGGAAGGCGTTCTGCTCGGCGGCACGAGGCTGGACGTCGGCCCAGCGGCTGCGCAGGCGGTACTGACGGGCGTCGATCAGGGCGCGCGCCTTGGCTATTCCCGCCGGGTTGACCCGGTACGACGCCACGCCTGGCAGTCTGCCACGCTTGAGTTCCGGTCGAGATGGGCAACGACCGGCATGCTCCGAGACGTTCCGGTCTCAGGGGGACATGATGCGGGCGGGTAGGCAGGTCGTGCTCCGGCGGAGTCGCGCGTTGCCCGTTCCTGCTCGGCGAAATCGGCGGCGGTCATGCCGACGGCGTGCCCATCCGACCAGACGAGATGGCTGAGTCCGGTCTCGGTAGCGACAGCCGCGCCGTTCGGATCGTGGACGAGCTCGATGGCTACGAACTCGTCGCCCGGGAGCTTGATCATGGTGAGGTGCCCCAGGTGGGTTTCCGATACCTCGCCCACGACCTCGTATCCCAAGCTCGTGTAGAAGGCGAGCGAGCGATCGCGATCGGCGACACGGAGGCCGACATGCAGGGTCCTCATCGTGGATGAACAGTCCGGTACCCGTCGATCAGATTCGAGCAGCGCTGGGACCCCACCGCCGGAAGACTGCCACGCCGTCGGCAGTCGGCTGTGGATCTCGACGCCGAGGCCGCTCCGCATCACTCTTCGGTGGTGGCCCGGTCGGGTCCGAAGACGCCACCTCCGAGCCATGCCGTGCGCCGGACTGCGGGTGGTGCCAGCGTCCCGCTCGTCTGCTCGCCGTCGCTCGGGGCACAATGCGCCCATGGCCATCCGGTGGGTCGGACTCACGGTGGACTGCGAGTGGGCTGGGCCGATGGCGCGCTTCTACGAGGGCTTTCTCGGGTTCGAGATCCGCGAGCTCGGTCCGGGCGGACGATGGGCTCAATTGTTCGGCCCGGAGGGCGGCGTCCACCTGAACATCCAAGGCGACACGTCGTACAAGCCGCCGACGTGGCCTGAGCAATCCGGGGAACTGACCAAGATGTTCCATATGGAGGTCGAGGTCGACGACCTCGAGGCTGCGATTGCCCGAGCCATCGAGGTCGGCGGCACCGAGGCGCCATGGCAGCCACCCGATCGCAACCGCGAGCGGCTGCGAATCATCCTCGATCCCGCCGGTCACCCACTCTGCTTGTTCCTCCGCGGCGAGTGAGGTGTACAGCTACTCCCACGGAGCTGCACGATCATGAAGGAGAGCACCATGGCAACGACGGAGCTTCAGGCGATCGAGCGGAGCTCCCGGAACTCGACGACGAGTCGCGTATCCGAGTGCTGATCGTTGACGACCATCAGATCTTCGTCGAGAGCCTGACGCGCCCGTTGGGGGCAGCTCCGGACATCGTCCAGTACCCGAAGGTCCGGCCCGCGCCGCGGTACTCAGGGGTGCCGGCGAGCCCGCCTGGCAACGACGCCGCCGCCGGTGCCGGCGAGAAGCGCGAGGAGAACGACTGCTCCGACGGCGAGCGGATGGCCGCCATCCCGCTCGGCAGCGACCAGACGAGCCGGGCCGGCGTGGGCGCCGGCCGCCCGGTCTCGGTCGACGACGACTGGGGACGCCGGCTCAAGGCCGGCGACCGGAGAGACGGCCTGCACGGGGACGGCGACGGCGGCGGCGCCCACGGCCGCCGGCGAGGGCACGGGCGCGACCACTGGCACCGCGCCGCCAACCTGCGGTGCGTGGGCGCCAGTTCGGGCGACAGGGCTGGTCGCACCACCCGACGTTTTGGTGGCCACCGGTGCGGCGCCGATCCCCGCGCCACCGCTCGGCGGAATGCCTGCGTCGGCGTTCGCCGGTGACGGGGCGTCCCCCACCGGCGGCTGGTACTCCACCGATTCGGCGGACACGACAGCCGGGGCGGGCGTCGTCGTCGTGGTCAGCTCCGGCACGGTGGTCGTCGTCGTCACCGGCGGCGAGGTCACCTCGAAGGCGAACGTGCTGCGGTACTCCGCGCCGTCACTGGGAGAAGGTGTCACTGCGGTCACGAGGAAGAGCCCTGGCGCGCTGGGGGGAACGGTGATCTCCGTGGAGAACTGTGGTCCGGTTGCGTCGCCGACGAGCGGCCCGCTACGGCCGTTCCAGTGGATCTCGACCGGCTGGCCATCAACGAAGCCAGTGCCGGTGACGGTGACGTGCGAGCCGGCTGGTGCCGCTTGCGGCGCGATGGTGAGCGCGGGCCCGGGCGAACATGCCCACGCCGATGCGGCCATGAGGGCACCGACCGCGAGCACGAGGGCGCCGCCGGTGACCAACCTCTCTCGTCGCGCCATGCTGCCTCCGTGGCCGGCCCTTCCGCTGCGACTGTAGACGAAAAGACGGCGTCGGCAAAGGACCAGTAAATCCCACTATCGTGAGCTCGTTGCCGCGTGGGACAGGGCCATGAAACTCGATCACCTCGATCTCGCCTGATCGACGTCGCCGGCCCGTCGGTCGGCCGGTCCTCGCCGAGCGGGCCACCAGGCTGCGGCTCGACGCCCTCGTCGTCACGGTCGCTCCGTCTACCGGTGACGGCTGGGTTCTTCACTCTTCTCGTTGTCGTCGGCCTCCTCGTCTACGGCGACTTCGGGATCACCTGGGACGAGCCCGGGATCCACAAGTACGGGAACCTTCTGGTCGACCACTACGCGCCGGGCGGCGCCTGGGAGGACTTCTGGATCTTTCGCTTCTACGGACCGGTGGTCGCGGTTCTCACCGCCTTCGTCGATCGCCTCACCCCGTCGCCTGCAGCTGGCTACCGGGGTTCGCATCTGCTCTATTTCTTCGTGTTCGTCGGTGGCGTCTTCGCGTTCTACAAGCTGTGCTCCCGGCAGTTCGCCAGTTGGCGCTGGGGTCTCTTCGGCGCCGCGCTCCTCGTGGCTTCGCCCAGGGTCTTCTCGCACGCATTCGTGAACTCGAAGGACACGCCGCTCATGACTTCGTTCATCGTGGCGGTGTACCTGCTCGTCCGATACCTCGAGACCCGCCGCCCGAAGTGGCTGGCGCTGTGCGGGGTGGCCACGGCCGTTGCAATCGACATCAGGATCGTCGGTGTGTCCCTGGTGGCCCTCGCCCCGGCAGCCGTCCTCGTCGACGCCGCGTGCGCCACGGAGAAACGGTGGCGCGGCGCAGCGGGGGCTGTGGCGACCTATGTCGCCACAACTGTCCCGGCGACGATCCTCCTTTGGCCCTTCCTGTGGCAGAACCCCATCGGCAGGCTCCTGGAGACCTTCCGGCTGATGGCGTTCTTCAACACTGGACCACCGGCAACGCTGTACCTTTCGGAACCGGTTCCGGTGACCGAGACCCCGTGGCACTACGTGCCCGTGTGGATGGGCATCACCACGCCGATCCCGTACCTGGTCATCGCCTTCGTCGGCTTGGCCACCATCGCAGGTCGCGTCGGCCGTCGTCGAGGGGCGTCGGCACGCTCTACCGAGCGGTACTTCCTGGTCTACACCGCCTGGCTCGTCGTACCCCTGCTCGTGATCATCGGAAAGAACAGCGCCCTGTACGACGAGTGGCGTCAGGTGCAGTTCCTGTACCCCGCATTCCTGATGTTCGCGGTGGCCGGCGCCAAATGGATGTACGAGACCGCCGGGTCCGGCTGGCGACGGCGCCCTTCGGGCACGTCGACGAGTGGCAGTGGCAATCGGCCGATCCAGGTTGTGCTCGTCGTCGCTGCCGCCGTTTCCATCGGCTGGACCGGCTACCGGATGGCTGGTCTTCACCCCTACGAGGGGCTCTACTTCAACGCCCTGGTGGGAGAGGCGGGCGGTGCCCAAGGACGCTTCGAGCTGGACTATTGGGGTCTCTCGTACAAGGAAGGGCTCGAGTTCCTGCTGTCCACGGCTCCGGGTATCGTCAGGATCAACCAGTGCTTCGACGGCGGACCCGCATCCGCCAACACCCAGCTGTTCTCCAAACGGGACCGGGAACGGTTGAGATTCGTGGACGCTGGTGAGGCCGAGTTCGGCATCTGTGCGCCAGCGAGGATGCCGCCGGACGCCTACCTGCCCGAATACCAGACCGTGTTCAGCGTGAGCCGGGATGGCGCCACCTTCCTCTTCGTAAAGCGGCTCTCCAACTCCTGAGCTCGGCGGATCACCCGGACCGACGGGGGACGACACCCCCAACTCCCCCGGAACCGCAGCTACCGTGAGCGGGATGCGCTTCGCACGCACGGGTTCGCGGATCTGGATGAAGCTCGCCGCCATTGCGCTGAGCTTCACCGTCCCGCTCGTCGTCACCACGTGGTTCCTGGTGGAGGAGAAGAACATCAAGATCGAATTCGCCCGCCAAGAGTTGCGGGGCGACCGGTACCTCCGGCCGCTCACCAAGCTCCTCGGGCACGTCGACCTCCACCGGGCGCTGGCCCGCCGGGATGCTGCGCAGTCGGAGCGGGCACAGGCGCTGGTGGACGACGACCTGCGGGACCTGCAGGAGGTCGACAAGGATCTCGCCGACGAGCTCGACACGACGACGAGCGCCCTGAGCGGGCAGGGCCGTGGCTCGGGTGCACCCGAGCAGCTGCTGGCCACCTGGGAGAGCGCCAAGCTGGCCGGCGACGTGGCCACCAGCGAGCGCCTCCATCAACAGCTCATCACCGATATCCGGCTTCTCGTCACCCACGTCGGCGACTCGTCGAAGCTGATCCTCGATCCGGACCTCGACACCTATTACGTGATGGACGCACTCCTGCTGAAGGAGCCGGAGATCGTCGACCGAATGAGCGGGCTGGCGTCGGTCGTCGACCAGACCGCCGGTGACACGCCCGAGTCCCGCGCCCGACTCGCGGCCGAGGTCGCCCTCCTCCGATATCAGGCCGACGGCCTCGGAGCCGACCTGGCGACGGCGTTCCGGGAGACCAAGCGGAACAACCACGACGACGCCCTCGAGCCGACCCTCACCCCCCTTCTGGCTCGGGCGGCGGAAGCCACGGCGCGGGTCGCCGATCTCACCGCGCCCACGGTCGATCGTGCCGCATACGCGACGGCCGTCCGCGACGCCATGGACGCCCATGCGTCCCTGTGGGCGAGCCTGATCGACCAGGAGGACGTGATGCTCGGCTCGCGGCTGGACGGCGACCTCGGTCGCCGCCGGGTCGCCTTCACGGCCGTCTTCCTCGCCCTCGTCCTGTCGGTGGCGCTCACCCTGCTGGTGGCCCGGCGCCTGTCGCGCCGAGTCGGGACCGTCGCCGCCGCCGCGGGAGAGCTGGCCGCGGGCGACCTCGGCAGCAGGGCCCGGGTCGACAGCCACGACGAGATCGGGCTGATGGCCAACGCCTTCAACGCCATGGCCGAGCATCTCGACGTGCTCGTCACCCAGGTGGCATCGGCCAGCGAGGCGGTCAGCTCGTCGGCCATCGACCTCAGCTCGGCGGCCGAGGAACTGGCGGCGACCACCGTGGAGCAGTCCGCCTCGGTGACCGAGGCGTCCGCCACCACCGAGGAGCTGGCTCGGGCATCGGCGTCGATCGCCACCACCGTCGACGACGTCGCCGGCCAGGCCGCCGAGACGCGGCTCAACCTGGAGCAGGCCGAGGCCGACATCCAGGTGTCGTCCGAGCGCACGCTGGCCCTCGCCGAGCGGGTCGGTGAGATCGGCGCCATCCTCACCTTGATCAACGAGATCGCCGACCAGACCAATCTCCTGGCTCTCAACGCCGCCATCGAGGCGGCACGAGCGGGCGAGGAGGGGCGCGGGTTCGCCGTCGTGGCCGACGAGGTGCGTCGCCTGGCCGAACGCTCGAAGACGTCCGCCGCCGACATCGCCACCATCATCGAGGGCATACAGGGCGAGACCAACGCCACGGTGATGGCCATGGAGAAGGGCTCGAAGCAGATGCAGGACGGCCTCGGGCTCCTCGCGTCCGTCACCGAGGGAACGGCCCAGGTGGGGCTGACCACCCAGCAACAGCGCTCGGCCACCGCCCAGCTGGTGGAGACGATGGAGCAGCTGAGCGAGGCCAGCCGCCAGGTGTCCGACACCGCCGGGCAGATCGCCACCGCCTCCGCCTCCCTGGCCCAACTGGCGTCGAACCTGGAGCGCACCGCATCGGTCGCCACGTCGGACCGGGCGAGCGCTCCCTCGACGTAGGCCGTCGGTGCGCGTCCTGCTCCTGCCCGTCGGCGAGGAGACGTACGCAGTCGACATGGCTGCCGCCCGGGAGGTCGTCGCCGCTCCCGATCTCACCCGGCTACCGGGCGCCCCGTCGACCCTCATGGGCGTGTTCAACCTCCGGGGGGAGATCGTGCCGGTGTTCGACACGGCGACGCTGCTCGGGATCGGCACCGCGCAGCCGACCTTCGTCGCCGTCATCGAGACCGCCTCCGGACCCGCGGGTCTGGCCATGACCGCCATGGGCGCCTCGGTCGACCTGAGCGTGCCGGTGGGCGACACGGAGACGCCGGGCACCTGCGGCTCCTTCGCGTTCGCTGATCGCCTCGTCGTGCTGATCGATCTCGAGGCGCTCCTCGCGCCCGCCCGGCTGCACGGCTGAGCAGGGCTGAGCACCGTGTCGGCGACCGGCTACGAGGACGAGTTCCGCCGCCTCTTCGCCGAGGAGGCGGAGGAGCGGCTGGCCGTGCTGGCCCGCGAGCTGCTCGCCCTCGAGCAGGCCGCTGGTGACGCCGAGCTGGTGGGATCGCTGTTTCGCGAGGCGCACACCCTCAAGGGCGCGGCGGCGGTGGTCGGCATGGAGGAGGTGAGCCTGGTCGCCCACACCATGGAGAACCTCCTGGAGCAGCTGCGTGCCGGCGAACGCCAGACCACCTCTGCACTGATCGACGGGCTGCTCGCGGCGGTGGACGCGCTGCAGTCCATGGTGCCGGCGGTGCTCGACGGTGAGGACATGATGCCGATGGCGCGCCAGGTCCAGCGGGCCCTGGATGCGCTGGCCGACGAGCCCGTCGGGAAACGCTCGTCCGGGGCGTCCGACCGCGACGAAGCCCCTGTGCAGGCGGCGGCAGAGGCCGCGGCGGCGGAAGCACCGACGACGGCCCGCCGCGCCCATGCCGCCGACGCCGACGTGGCCCGGGTTCCGCTCGCCCGGCTCGACGAGATCGTGCGCCTGGTCGGCGAGTCGGCGGCGGCGACGCTGCGCGTCGGCCGCCTGGTGGGGGAGCGCCTCGGGGTCGACCCCGGCACCGTCGACGAGCTACGGGGCCTGTCCCACCTCCTCAACGAGCTGCAGGAGCGGGCCATGCGCACGCGGATGGTGCCGGTGTCCACCATCACCGACGTGCTGCAACGGGCGGTGCGGGAGGCGGCCCGTGCCACGGGCAAGGACGTCCGGTGGGAGGTCCGGGGCGACGACACGGAGCTCGACCGGGGCGTGCTCCAGCAGCTGGCGGACCCGCTGCTCCATCTGGTGCGAAACGCCGTGGACCACGGCATCGATCCGCCCGCCGTACGCGCGGCGGCGGGCAAGCCGGTCCAGGCGGTGGTCCAGCTGCACGCGATGCAGCTCGGCTCGGAGGTGATCATCACGGTGGCGGACGACGGAGGTGGCATCGACGTCGCCAGGGTGCGGGAGAAGGCGGCGGGCCACGGCGCCGATGTCGCGACGATGTCGGACGAGGAGGCGCTGTACCTCGTGTTCCGGAGCGGGCTCTCCACCGCCGCGTTCGTGTCCGACATCTCCGGCCGGGGCATAGGTCTCGACGTGGTGCGGGCCAACGTCGAAGCGGTGCGGGGGCGCGTCGAGATCCGGACGGAGCCCGGGGCCGGCACCGAGTTCCGGGTGATCGTCCCCATCACCCTGGCCGTGCTCCCGTGCCTCCTCGTGACGGCGGGCGGTCAGCGGCTCGCCATTCCGATGCAGTCGGTGGTGCTCGTCCAAGAGGCGGGCGGCGAGACGCGGTCCGAAGGGCGCCGGCAGGTGAAGGTGGGGACACAGGTCGTCCCGCTCGCGAGCCTGGCAGCGACCTTCGGGCTCCCGGAGGTCGGCGAGGACGGGCCGGTCGTCGTAGTGGCCGGGCTCACGCGGCGCCATGCCTTCGTGGTCGACGCGCTGCTCGGCCAGCGCGACGTCGTGGTGAAGGGCCTCAGCCGCCTCGTGCCGCACCTCGCCCTCATCGCCGGCGCCAGCGTCGAACCGGACGGCTCGATCCTCCTGGTGATCGACATCGCCGGACTCATCGACCGGGCCCGGCTGTCGCACGCACCGGCGACGGCGGCCGCCGAGAACGGGGGCGATGGCAGCGTGACGGCGCCACCCCTCCGGCATGCCAACCTGCTGGTCGTGGATGACGCACTCACCGTCCGTGAGCTGCAACGGTCGATCCTCGAGAGAGCCGGATACTCGGTGGTGACGGCTGCCGACGGCGAGGAAGCGATGGCCCGCCTGGCCGAGGCCCCGGTCGACCTCGTCCTCACCGACGTCGAGATGCCGCGCATGGACGGATTCGCGTTGACCGAGGCGATTCGCGCCCACCCCGAACGCGGCAACGTCCCGATCCTCATCCTGACGTCGCGCGCCAGCGCAGGTGACCGCCAGCGGGGTCTCGAAGCGGGCGCCGACGGCTACATCATCAAGAGCGCGTTCGACGAGGGGTCCCTCCTCGAGGCCGTGGCCCGGTTGCTCGGTCGGTGACGAACGTGGTCGTGGTCGATGACGCGCCGGTGCAGCGGGCCTACATCGCCCGGATCCTCCGGACCGACGGCGACATCGCCGTCGTCGGGCAGGCCGACACGGCTCGCCAGGCGATCGACGTGGTGGCCTCACTGCGGCCCGACGTGGTCGTGCTGGACCTGCAGATCCCCGGAGGCGGGCAGCACGCCATCGAGCAGATCATGGCGTTCACCCCGACGCCCATCCTCGTGCTGTCGGCCGGAGTGGACGGTCGCGAGTCGCTCGACGCGGTGGAGGCACTGGTTGCGGGTGCGGTCGACGTGCTGCCCCAGCCGCACCCCGGCGACACACCGGCGGAGAACCTGTTGCGGCAGCGGGTGCGGACGCTGCGCGGCGTCACGGTGCTGCGCCATCCGCGGGGGAGCCGTACCTCCGCTCCCGAGGCGAGGCGCCCGGCTGGTGCCTCGACCGGCATCCCCGTCGTCGCCATCGCCGCGTCGACGGGTGGGCCGGCCGCCCTGTCGCTCGTCCTGTCCGGTCTAACCGGCCTCCGCGCGCCCGTGCTCGTCATCCAGCACCTGCACCCGGACTTCGTCGACGGCTTCGTGACATGGATGGCGCGTGACGCCGCCCTGCCGGTGGAGCTGGCCCGTGACGGCGCCGTGGTGAAGCCGGGAGTCATCTACATCGCGCCGGCGGGGACGCACCTCAAGCTCGCCGCCGACCGGCGGATCGTGCTCGACCCCGAGCCCGAGACGCTTCACCGTCCGTCGGCCAACGCGCTGTTCCACTCCCTGGCCGAGCACGGCGGGCCGGTGATCGGCGTCGTGCTCACGGGAATGGGCGACGACGGCGCCACCGGGCTGCTGGCCCTGCGCCGTCGCGGCGCCGTCACGATCGTGCAGGACGAGGAGACGTCGGCGGTGTTCGGCATGCCGCAGGCTGCGCTCCAGCAGGGCGCCGCCGCTCGCGTGGTCCCCCTCGGGCGGATCGCGGCGACGATCCTGGGAGCGGCGCAATGAGCGACCGTGCGATCGAGGATGCAGCCCGGCTGCTGTCGCGAGGGGTGGGGCTGCGGCTCGACCCCACCATCCGCGCCCGGCTCACCAGCGCGGTGCGAGCCGAGGCGGAGAGTCGCGGGCTCGACGTTTCCGCGTACGTCGCCCGCCTCGAGGTGGACCAGGGGGATCTCCAGGATCTGCTCAACCGCGTGACCGTCCAGGAGACCTCGTTCTTCCGCGACGCCGGCCAGTTCGCAGCCCTCGCCACGCACGTGCTTCCCGCCCTGCGCAGCGCCGGGGTTCCCGTCGTCGTGTGGAGCGCCGGGTGCTCGAACGGGCAGGAGGCCTACTCCCTCGCCATGGCGCTGGCAGAGAGCGGGATCCGCAACTGGCGGGTCATCGCCAGCGACATCTCCACCAAGGCGCTCGCCCGGGTGCGCGACGCGCAGTACGGGACGCGTGAGGTGGAGGCGCTGTCGGAGGACCGGCGCCGGCGCTTCCTGGTCCCGGTCCGCGGCGAACAGGGCCGGTGGGCGGTCGCCGAGAACCTTCGTGGCCGAGTGTCCGCCGTGCGCCACAACCTGGCGGCCGATCCTCCCCCGTTCGAGCCCCGGCAGTGCCAGATCGTCTTCTGCCGCAACGTGTTGATCTACTTCGGGGCCGACGACGTCCTCGCCTTCCTGGAACGCCTCTCGCCATGGCTCGATCCCGGCGCCCACCTCTTCCTCGGGTACAGCGAGTCGCTGTGGCAGGTGACCGACTCGTTCCACCCCGTGAAGCTGGGTGAGGCGTTCGTCTACCGGCCTGGGCCGCGCCCGGCCGGTCCGAGCCCGGCTGATCTGAGCCCGGCTGGTCCGAGCCCGGGTGATCCGAGCACGGTCGCAGGTGCGCCGACGGCGCGGCCCTGGAGCTCCCATGAGCGTCGGCCGCCGCCGTACCGCCCGGCAGCCCAGCCACCGATCGCGCGTGCGCGGCCCGCCCCGGCGACCGCCTCGGCGGGGGTGCCCGGGAGGGACCCGGAGGCGGCACGCCTGCTGGCGGCGGGCGAATCGGCGTTGGCGGCCGGGGACCACCAGGGCGCCATCGGTGCATTCCGCAAGGCGGCCTTCATCGAGCCCGACCAGCCGATCGTCCACCTCCATCTCGCCACGGCGCTCGAGATGTCCGGTGACGATGTGGCCGCCCGGCGCGCCTACACGGTGGCGCGGTCAGCCATCGACCGGTGCGATCCCGCCGTGCTCGAAGCCACGCTCGAGGGCTACCAGCTCGGCGAGCTGGTGGGCCTGCTCGAGGCCAAGATCGGCCAGCGATGACCACGATCGTGCGCTTCCGCGTCGGCGACGCCCCCTATGCCATGCCGGTGGAGCGCATCAGCGAGGTGCGCTCCGCCCGTGACCTCACGCCACTTCCCGACCCTCGCGACGGCGTGGCCGGTCTCATGCGTCGCGGCGACAGCACGATCACCGTCCTCACGATGTCCGAGCGGGCTGGTCGCCACGTCATCGTCATCGATTCCGGTGCGGCCGAATTCGCGCTGCTGGTCGACGAGGTCACGGGGGTGCACCGCGTCGACGACGCCTCCGTGCGTCCGTCACCGGCCGGTCAGAGGCACGGAGTGGTCGGCGGCGTGGTCGCCGACGGCGCCGAGCTGGTGTTCCTCCTCGACGTCAGTGCCCTGGCCAGGCGGTTGACGCCGTGACCGCGGGGATGTCGCCGAACCGGGCCTCCCTCATCCTGGTAGCCGATGACTCGTTGGTGATGCGCGCCCTGCTGCGCCGCCAGCTCGAGGAGCACGGCCTCGTGGTGGTGGAGGCGGTCGACGGTGAGGACGCCGTGCGGATGTGCCGGGACTGGTCGCCGGACATCATCCTCCTCGACGTGGAGATGCCGAAGCTGGACGGGCACGGCGTGCTCGTGCAGCTGCAATCGGACCCCGTGCTGGCCGACATCCCGGTGGTGTTCCTCACCGCCCGCACGACGACCGACGATGTGGTGGAGGGATTGCGGCTCGGCGCCCACGACTACCTTCGCAAGCCGTTCGCCCCCGCTGAGCTGCTGGCCCGCGTCAACGCCGCCCTGCGGGTCAAGGCCCTGCAGGACCAGCTGCGGCAGCGCAACGCCGAGCTCGACCTCATGAGCCGCACCGACGCTCTCACCGGTCTCCCCAACCGCCGGCACATGCAGGATCACCTGAAGGCCGTCGCCTCGTCGGCCTGCGACGAGTCGACACCGTTCGGTCTCCTCATCGTCGACATCGACCACTTCAAGCTGGTCAACGACACCCTCGGCCATGCGTCCGGCGACGTCGTGTTGCGGGCCATCGCCGACCGTCTCGCCGGCGCCTGCCCGAGCAACGTCGTCGCCGGGCGCTGGGGTGGCGAGGAGTTCGTGGTGGTCGCACCGGGCACCGACCTCACCGGCGCCGTCGGCCTCGGCGAGCGGCTCAGGGAGGCTGTGGCCGCCGATCAGGTGTCCCTCGGGGCCGGGCCCGAGGCCAGCATCACGGTCAGCGTCGGAGCAGCCGCCGGCGTCGCCGACGGGGAGTCACTGCTCCGCGTCGCCGACGCCGCACTCTTTCGTGCCAAGCGCTCGGGCCGAAACCGTGTCTCCACCGCAGACGACGCCCGCTGAAAACCAGCGGCCCGTTCTGGGGGGCGATCCTTCCAAAACTGCGGATTTGCCGGGCCACCGAGCGACGCGAGAGTCCCGAGGCGCCTCCCCGATCCGTCGATATAGGCCATGGTGGCCGATGTTTCCGGCGGCGGCACCGTTTACCCTCGACCTCGACAGATCAGGTCACGCCGCGGACCGTTGCGGCGAGCCCGAGTCAGCGGGGGGAATTCGGACTACGGAAGGGGAGAGTTTCATGGTACGAACTCGAACAGGCGCGCTCCGGCGCCCCGCGGCCGCCGTCCTCGCGTGCGCCGTCATCAGCGGGCTCGGCCTCGGCCGGCCGGCCACTGCGAGCCATGGCGGCGACGTCGCTGCCGTCGCCGGGTACGGCTTCGGCTACTGGTCGGACGGGATATCGCTCTTCGGCGGCAGCCAGGCCGACTTCGGCCCGACCCCGACGGTGACGCTGGCGGACGACGCATCCAACAGTTCCACCTCCGTCTCGGCAACGTGCTCCTACGTCCACTACGGCCCGGCAACACTCCTGACCTCCGACGACGTCACCGTGGAGACCTCCGGCACCTTGGGCCCCGGCGGCGGGGCCACCACCACCTCGTCGATGGTCAACGTCAACAAGGCGACCACCGTGTGCGGCGTCGTCGACCTGACGAACGTGACCGGTTCGGAGATCTTCACTGCCGACGCCGTGACCGGGACCGCCAGCGCCACCTCGACCGGATCCAGCGGGTCCACCGGCGTGTCCGGGGGGACGCTGAACACGCATCACCAGGGTATCCAGGACTGTGGCACCAGCTTGTGCGGGCGGCCGGGCGAACAGCACACCCACGACCCGCTCGACCCCGACGGCGCAGTCACCGTCCCCGACAACCCGTCGCCGAACTACGCGGTCGAGGGCCACGTCCATCTGGGCACGACGAGCACCGACTACTTCGTGGTCGTCTTCAACGAGCAGACGGTGTATCCGGACGGCTCGACTCTCGTCACCCCGGTCCACGAGTACTTCGGGTACCGGCTGGTCGGCGGGGTGATCACCGAGGACAAGCCCTACAGCCTCGGCGGGAGCATCCTCCACGGCCACCTGCAGATCGGCCAGGTGACGGCCAACGACGCCCTCCTCGCCGACGACGACAGCGATCATGTCCCGAACGTCCGCGACAACTGCGACGCCGTGTCCAACCCCGGTCAGGCGGACGCCGACGGCGACGGACTGGGCGACGCCTGCGACCCATTCCCAGGCGGTGCACCCGACCTGCGCGTGGACGTTTCCGACTCCCAGGACCCCGTCAGCACCCGCTCGCAGGTCGGCTACACGGTCGAGGTGTACAACGCCGGCACGGCTGCCGCCGAGGGGGCGACGGTCTTCACCCGCCTGTCGGGGGTGACGTACATCGGCCCGTCGAACAACGGCTGTGTGGTCGTGAAGGGCAAGAACGCCGGGGTCCGCTGCGACATCGGCACGCTCGGGCGGGCGGGCGGTTTCCGCGTCGTGCTGTTGGCAAAGACACCTGCCAAGGGCCGGACGGCCTCCGTGACGTCGACGGTGTCGACCACTTCCACTGACGAGAACCTCGCCAATAACACCGATACCGAGACCACCGAAATCGTCAAGCCGTGAGTCTCGGTATCCCGTCGATCAGGGCGAGGAAGCGGCCTCCCGACCACTCCCTCGCCCCAGACGGGATCAACATCGGAACACGGCCGGTGCATTCGCCCTTTTCTTGACGGAGAGCGTCTGGTAAACAGGCTCCGGCGGCGCGTCGCGCGAGTCGTTGTCGTTGCATGAGCCGGGGGGAGGAGATGCGACAAGGAGCGACCCACCGCGAGTCGCCAGGGGAGGCGGCCGCCGCGTCGGCCGCCGTGGCCTCGCCGCCGCCGCCTCGCCGCGCCGGAGCGCCTCGCCGCGCCCGTTCGCGACGATCGGCCGCCGCCCTCGCCGCCGGCGTCCTCTCGATCCTGTGGCATGCACCTCCCGCCGCGCATGGCACGCTCGGTGGGGACCCACCGCCGGGAGCCGGCGCCCCGTTCGCGTCGTTCGGGAGGACATCCCTCCACATCAAGCTCACCGCCGCCTCGGGGATCACGCTGGCCTCCGACGGGTCCTTCACGGGCGGCGCGGCGGACCAGGTGCAGCAGCTCAACCGCATGCTGGTCGACGCCGGCCGCACCGCCACGAGCAGGCTGGCGCCGGAGCCGGCCGGTAGCGCCCCGCAGGAACGGGTCCGGTGGAGCCTGCGGAACTACTACGCAGTCAGGTTCGCAGGAGAGATCGACACCCCCGCCGTCAGCCGGCGGCTGGAACGCCTCGACGTGGTCGAGGCGGCATATCCCGAGCCCGTTCCCGCACCCCCGCCGGCCACGCCCAGCTTCGTCGGTCTGCAGGCGTACCTCCAGGCGACGCCGGCCGGCATCGACACCAACTATGCGGCGCACTTCCCCGGGGGTGGGGGCGAGGCGGTGACGATCTTCGACATCGAGTACAGCTGGAACACCGATCACGAGGACCTCACGCGTACCCGCGGCGCGCTCATCCCCATTGGCACCCCGAGCGATCCCTTCGCCGACAGGAACCACGGCACCGCCGTGCTCGGTGCGCTGGTCGGTGACGCCAACGACGTCGGCGTCACGGGTGCCGTGCCGGCGGCAGGGATCCGGCTCGTCAACGCCTACAGCACGGAGCGGGGCTACGACCCGGTGCACGCGCTCTACGTCGCCGCCGGTGCGGCCGAGGCAGGTGACGTCGTGCTCGTCGAACAGCAGGCCTACGGGCCCTCCCAGTCACCCGGGTACGTACCGTTGGAGTGGATCCCGGCGGTGTACGACGCCATTGCCGCGCTGACCGCCGACGGCGTGCAGGTCGTCGAGGCGGCCGGGAACGGGAGCCAGGATCTCGACGACCAAGCCGTCTTCGGGAACCCGTTCCCGCTGGGCAAGCCGGACTCGGGAGCCATCATCGCCGGAGCCGGTCTGAACTGCGCCGGCTCGGTCCGCCTGGCCCGTGCCCCGTTCAGCACCTACGGCGCGCGGATCAACCTTCAGGGACCCGGGGAATGCGTGGCGTCGACCGGCTACGGGGACCTGTACGGCGCCGCCGGTCCCAACGCCTTCTA
Organism: Acidimicrobiales bacterium; assembly: GCA_036262515.1. Lineage (GTDB taxonomy): Bacteria > Actinomycetota > Acidimicrobiia > Acidimicrobiales > JAHFUS01. The sequence goes on from DATAIT010000057.1 coordinate 19,592, forward strand.
CACGCAGCGCTTCAACGGCACGAGCTCGGCATCGCCGGTCGTGGCGGCGGCAGCCGCCGCCATGAGCTCGAGCTACAAGACGCTCAACGGCGCGGCGGCGACACCGGCCCAGATCCGCAAGTGGTTGCGGAACACCGGCACCGCCCAGACGGGCGACCCGAGCGGCAACATCGGGCCCTATCCGAACCTCCGCCAGGCCCTCCTGCTCACCGACAGGAGCCCGCCCACGACGCCGGATCCCGCCGCCTGGTTGAGCGGCAACCAGAGGCCGGTGCTCTCCTGGACGCCCTCGGCCGACAACGTGTCGGTGAAGACCTACAAGGTGTACCGCAACGGCACCCTCTACGCGTCGGTCACCGCGCCCGGCTTCACCGACGTCAACGTCACCTCCGGCAAGACCTACGGCTACGCCGTGGCGGCCAAGGACTGGAGCGGCAACGTGTCCCCGGTGTCCGCAACCGTACGGGTGTCGGTTCCGTAACGGTGCGAGCGCACCAGCCCCGATCGAGCGACGGCACCCCGGACGCACGGTGGCCGCGCCTGGCGCCGCCCGTCTATCCTCCCCTGCGGTGACTCGACCTCCCGGCCGCCCGCTGCCGGGCGCTGCCGCGCCGGTCCTGCACCTGGTGATGCCGCCGTGGGCCGGTCTCGGCATCCACCGCACCTTCGGTCATCGCATGCCCCCGATGGCGCTGCTCGTGCTGAGCGCGCTGGCCCGGCGCGAGGGGTGGGCCGTCCGCTTCGTGGACCTGAACGGCGAGCAGCTGCCGGACGAGGAGCCCGACCTGGTCGGCATCAGCGTGTGGACGATGCTCGCGCCACAGGCCTACGAGCTGGCTGACGCCTATCGGCGCCGACGGGTCCCGGTGGTCATGGGCGGCGTCCATCCCTCGATGCTGCCGGGGGAGGCGCTGCGGCACGCCGACGCCGTGGTGGTGGGCGAGGCGGAGTCGGTGATCGGCCGGGTGCTGGCCGACGCGGCGGCCGGCCGGATGGCGGGCGTCTACCAGGGCACGTGGGAGGGCATGGGCTCGGTACCCCGGGTCCACGAGTGGACCGACCTGCTCGAATCCACACCCATCATGCGCTACCTGCCCCGCAACACGCTCCAGACCACGCGGGGGTGCAGGTTCAATTGCGACTTCTGCTCGGTCATCCGCATCAACGGGCGGGGATCTCGCCATCGCGATCCCGACGAGGTGGTGGAGGAGCTGCGCGTGTTGCGACGCCGGGGCCAGAAGTTCGGGCCCTTCTTCCACGTGTCGTTCCTCGACGACGACCTGGCCGCCGACCTGGAGTTCGCCGCCGCCCTGTGCGAGGCCATCGTGCGCTCCGGTCTCAAGATGTCGTGGGCTGCGCAGGCGTCCATCGGCCTGGCCGGTGATCCGGCGATGGTCGACCTGGCGGCACGGGCCGGGTGCAGCGTGCTGTTCACCGGCTTCGAGAGCATCTCGCGCGAGACGCTGGTCGAGTGCAACAAGAAGAACCGGCCCCACCTCTATGGCGAGTCGGTCACGCGCCTGCATGACCACAAGATCCTCGTCGAGGGAGGCTTCATATTCGGCTTCGACCACGACGAGCCTGGCGTGTTCGACGAAACCGTGGAGTTCGTCGACACCATCGGCGTCGACGCCGCCCACTTCTCGATCCTCACCCCGCTGCCCGGCACGCAGACCTTCGCCCGGATGGCGGGCGACGGGCGCATCCTGAGCTATGACTGGGGCGAGTACGACCTGTACCACGCCGTCTTCGAGCCGGCGCACATGTCGAGAGCCCAGCTCCAGGAAGGCCTGTGGAGGGCGTACCGGGGCTTCTACGGTGGCGGCCGACGGTGGCGACGGTGGCGCCGGCACGTGGGCATGCGCCTCGACCCGGTGGTCGGCACCACCATCAGCCTCACGAACGCCGACTACGCCCGGCGGTTCCGCCCCCATCCGAGCACCCGGCCCCGCTATGTGGCCGACCCCGCCGACCTCGAGGCGCTGCTCGTCACCAGCGCCGCACCCGCGGCGCAGGCCATCACGACCGCTGTCGAGCAGTTCGTCACCCTGTCCGGCACCCGGGCGACGGCGGCGTCGAGCCGGCCGTAGACCTGCCGTCCCGCGGGGCCGGCGACGGCACCGACCGGCCGAATCCTGCCGAGGGCCGGCAGCGGTCAGGAACCGGTGAGCGCCTGCCAGATCTGCTCGGTGGACTCCTCCACCGTCTGGCGGTGGGCCTGGACGACGACCTCGGGGGCGAGGGGCACCTCGTAGGGGTCGTCGATCCCGCTCAACCCCTGCATGGACCCCGAACGCTGCTTGGCGTAGAGACCCTTCACGTCCCGTTCGGCGCAGACCTCGACCGGGGTGGCGACGTGGACTTCGAAGAACCGCCCGTTGTGCAGGGCCCGGACGTAGTCGCGATCCTCCTGGTAGGGCGAGATGAGGGCGCAGACGGCCACCACGCCGTTGCGGCTGAGCAGGTGGGCCACGAAGCCGATGCGGCGCACGTTGGTGGCTCGGTCCTCGCGGGAGAACCCGAGGTCCTTGGTGAGGTGCGTGCGCACCACGTCGCCGTCGAGAAGCTCGACGGGGTAGCCCTCCGCCGCCAGGCGGCCCGCCATGGCGCTGGCCAGCGTGGTCTTGCCCGACGAGGGAAGGCCGGTGAACCAAATCGTGCGTCCGCCGGACAAGCGGCTCAACGGCGACCCTTGCCCGGCGCAGCGGCCTCCTGACCCGCGGCCTCGGCCAGATCGGACAGCGCGCCGAGGGCCTGCTCGGCAAGCTCCTTCGTGCAGACGAGGACGTCGGGGAGCCACGGGACGGCGTTGTTGTAGCGGAGGGGGCTCCCGTCGATGCGCGACACGTGGAGGCCGGCGGCGGCGGCGACGGCGACCGGCGCCGCCGTGTCCCACTCGTACTGGCCCCCGGCGTGGACGAAGATCTCCGCCTCTCCGAGCACGACGGCCATGGCTTTGGCGCCCGCCGATCCCATGGGCACGAGCGTGGCGCCGAGCCGGTCGGCCAGGGGCTCGACGAAGGCGGCCGGTCGGCTGCGGCTCACGACCATGCGGGGCGCTCCGTCGTGCCGGGGCCGGCGCTCGGGCGGCGGCATGGTGGACAGGGTCAGGCCTTGCGCCGGAAGGGCGACGGCGCCGGCGGCGACGGAGCAGTCGACCACCAGCGCGACGTGCACGGCCCAGTCGGTGCGTCCCGGCTCGCCGAACTCTCGCGTTCCGTCGAGCGGGTCGATGATCCAGACGCGCCGCAGCTCCAGGCGGGTTGCGTCGTCGGCCGCCTCCTCCGAGAGGATCCCGTCGTCGGGGAAGCGGGTGCAGAGGAGCTCGACGAGCAGGTCGTTGGCCAGGCGGTCGCCTTGGCGACGGACGACCTCGGGGCTGGCACCGTCGCTCTCCAGCCGGCGGCGGAGCTCGACGAGGAGGTGGCCTGCCTCGGTGGCGGCCCGGGTTGCCTCCTTGTGGTCATCGAGGGTTGCCAGCACGGTTCTTCTCCCAGGGCGATCGCTGATCGCACCGACGCCTCGTCCGGTCGGCTGGTTGCGTCCCACGAAGTCGCGCACCGCCCAAGCCGACCGCTGGTCGGCGTCGGGAAGCGTACCAAGCCCGAGAACGGCGTGGGCTGCGCCGCCCCGGTGGTTGGCAAGCATGCCCGGAACGAAGGTCGGCTCCCCGTGTGCGGCCTGCACCGCCGTGCCGGCCGCCGAGCCGGCCGGGTCCACGAGCTCGCCGACCTGGACATCGCCCGTGGTGAGCACGTCGATGTCGATGACGTGGGGCGCCCCGAAGAGGCGGTCGATCTTGCGACGGGCGATCCGCTCGGTCGTGGCATCGACCACGATCTGCGCCCGCACCATGAACGTGAAGCTCCGCGCCTCGCGCACGAGGCGCTCCAGCAGCGCCAGGACTCTGGTGGCCTCGGGCTCGTCGAGGGCGTCGGCCGCCGACCGGACGGTGGGGGCGATGACCTCCAGCGTCCAGGCCGCATCAGCTCTGGCCGTGTACACCCGCCGGGCCGGGCCCCTGCCCTCGAACTCCCACGCCGGGTCGACGAGCCCCGCCTTCTCCAGCCACTTCAGCGCTCGGTAGATCCGGCCCGGGGGGCTGCGGAACCCGAGCTCCGCCAGCCGGACGATGATCTCGTAGCCGTGCGCCGGTCGGTCATGGAGGAGCAGAAGGACCCACGCTCGCGCGCTCGTCCTGGGGGCGCACAGGTCCGATTCGCTCGGGAGCCTGCGCGGTGGAAGAACGCCGCTTTCCATCGATGTCTTTCCTGGGGGCAGAGTCGGCGCCCCTTGGCGCGGACCGTTCTGTTCAGTGAAGACGACGGGCCCACCAAATGCAAGCCGTTTGTACGGAGCCGGTACGACTGGTGGGGTTCACGGGGCCAGGAAGCGGAAGTTCGGCCAGAGGGCGACGTCCACCTGCGGATAGGCGGCCACGAGCTTCTCGACGTCGGGCCGGTACAGCCCGACCAGATCGGCCCGCGCGCCGGCGGGAAGGGCCACCTTGGTGGCACGGGTGAGGTTCACCGGCGTGGCGTCGGCCAGCTCCCCGAGAGGCGGCAGGCCCAGGAAGGCCAGCGTGCGCCCGAGCTCGCCGGCGACGTCCTGGCGGCACCGTTCGAACTGCTGGACGAGGACGCGCTCAGGGTCCACGTGGCGGGTGAGCAGTTCGAGCTGTGCGTGGTACATGCCCCGCAGGTAGGCCTCGGTGGCGGCCCGCGCATCCGGCACCGCCTGGCGCTCGGCCACGTGGGTGAGACCCGAGACGATGCGCTCGACGGGATCGCGCAGGAGCACGAGCACCTTGGCGCGGGGCGCCGCCTCCTGGAGCAGGCGCGGGATCCAGAAGTGCAGCATGTAGTCGGGCGTCCACTCCCCGGTCAGCTGTCCGGCCGGGCGGGGGAACCACCGGTGGTACTCGGCGACGTCGGCCGGTCCGAACCCGGTGTCGAAGAACCGCATGAAGAAGTGGCGCTCCTTGTGGGCGCCCGGGTGGTTGAACACGCCGGGGTGCCGGGTGAGGAGCTCGTACCACCACGTCGTCCCGGCCTTCTGGGCGCCGACGCCCACGAAGTCCGGCGGCCCGGTCGCCCACTCGGGCGGGCAGGCAGGAGGGCGCAGGCGGGCGCCCGGTTCCCACGGCGCCACCAGGCCGAGCGAACGGCGGACGGGCATTCGCACGCGGGCCGGGAGGAGGTCGATCGCCGTCCTGGCCACGGCGCGCGCGGCGCGACCCGGGGCAGGAAGTCGGCGGCCGCCGGCCCCGTCCGGCCGGGGACGTGGGGGACCGGTACGCCCACGTCCGTCCTGGTGCCCGGTCACCGGGTCGCCAGCATACGGCCAGCCGTCTGGGGCAGGCGCCCCGGGTTGAGGCCCCGGTCTCCAGGCGAAAGGGACGAAGCCGAAGACCGGGACCCCGAGATTCGACCGGCCGGGTGCGCCAACCGGGCGAACGGTCCCAAGTAGTAGTCGACGCTGGGCCAGGAGTCAACCAATTTCGTATCCGCTCATGACAAACAATTCCCCCGATCCGGGACAGGGTCAGCGGCGGGCGGCGACGGGTCCCATCGGTGGGGGCGCGAAGCGGGCCACCCTCGCCGGCTTGGTCAGCGGCGGGAAGGCGAAGAGCACGAGCACGAGGGGGAACACCTGCACCCGTTCCCGGGCCAGCGTCCCGAAGTTCCGAAAGGACGCGAAGGCCAGCAGGAACGACAGGGAGTATACCGCCGCCAGCAGCACGTAGGGATTGGCGAGCAGGCGCCGGAGGGCAGCCTTCAGGCGCTTGCGCGAGGCCACGAACAGCACGAGCATGCCGGTTCCCTCCACGGACGAGGCCAGCGTCTGCACGTTGTGCGCTTCCACCGGCAGTGGTCGCACGAGGATGCCCGGTACCGCCAGCGGCCAGGGCAGCTGCGCGGTGGTGAACCCCGAGCCGCCGCCGGCCGTCTGCTCCTCGGCCGTCTGCAGCGTGGACTGGACGGCCGAGGCGTCGAGGGACGCCAGGTCGAAGTGCTTGGCGAACTGCGAACCGAGCACCGATCCGATGGCGAGGAGGAAGGCGAGTCCGCTCAACGTGGCCAGCGGTCCGAGGCGACTGGAGGTCGACGACCGGCGGACCAGGTAGCCGGCCATCAGCGCGATGAACGCCAGGACGCCGATGTGCGGCCGGCACAGGCCCGATGCGATGAGCCCGGCCGCCACCAGCGCCAGGCCCCCGCGCCGTCGGGTCAGCAGCAGGGCGGCGCCCATGGACGTCGTCCCGAGGGCGAGCGTCATCCACGCCTCCTTCCCGATGGCAGACGTCCAGAACAGCAGCGACGGCAGCAGGAACACGAGGTAGGCGTAGCGCCGGTGGTCCCCTTCGGGCACGGCCACCACGAAGGCCCGGTAGAAGAGGTAGAGGCCCCAGAACCCGAACCACGCGAACACCAGGTAGCCGCCGAACTTGCTCGGGCCGGTGATGGTGTACAGGTAGCCGGTCACGGCGTTGATGAAGCGCCGGCCCAGCTCACCGTTCTTGGCCAGCCCGAAGTGCCCGGAGCGGAAGGCTTCGGAGTACCGGACGCCCTGGTTGTGGTAGCCGCTGGCGTCGGCGATCCCGCCGTAGACGATGAAGGCCACCGCCTGGTTGAGGAAGGCGACGGCGAGCTTGACGAAGAAGGCGACGACGATGATCCGGCCGACGGTGGGATCCGGCTCCCGCCGGACGGCCCGCCGGAGCATGGGCACGCTGACGCCGACCAGCGCCGGGGCGATCACCATCGTCCCCCATGCGTTGTAGTCGCCGTGCTCGAGGGCCCAGGCGAACCATGTGACATAGGCGAGCACGCCCACCACCGCCAGCACCAGGACGGCCCGGAATCGAGCCGGCTCCAGTCCACCTCCCTGCACCCGCACCCCGGCTGGGACGCCGGCGGCCGCCCTCACGGGGAGCGGCGAATCCCACTGTGCGGCTGCCAGCGGCGCCAGAACGAGGGCTGCTGCCACGGTCGCCGGTCGCTGGACCCCGTCTCGGGCGGCGGCCCCTTCTCGTCGGCCAGGGCCGACTCGGCGACCGTCTCGGGGGGGTGGTCGGCCAGCAGCGCACCGGCACCGGCGGGTGCGTCGACCGGCGCCTCGGGGAACGCCTCGTCCACGACGTCGGGCGGGGGAGGCGCCGCCTTGCGACGCCTCCGGCGCCGCAGCGGTGGGGCCACGCCACGCCGTCCCCGCACGCCGAGGAGGGCCACGCCGAACACGGGGGCGCCGAGCCGGGCCAGCAGCTCGCCCATCCGCTCGGCGTCGTCCGCCGTCGTGCGCCCGGCGCGGGCGACCACGACGACGGCGTCAGCGGCCGGTACGAGCTCGGCGGCGTCGTTGTACAGCAGGGCGGGAGGGGTGTCGACGATGATCACGTCGGTGACGGCTCGTGTCCGCAGCAGCAGCTCCCGGGCGCCGGTGATGATCCCGGCCGGGTTGTCGGCCGGCGTGCCGCTCGACACCAGGCGGATCAACCGGTGGCCCGTGGGCTGGGCCGCCTCGCCCAGCACCGACGCCGGGCGCCGGTCGGCCACCACATCGGAGAGCCCGCGCGCCGGGTCGACGCCGAAGTAGTCGTCGAGGTTGGGCCGGCGCAGGTCGGCGTCGACCACCAGCACCGACCGGCCCGCCTCGGCGAAGCTGGCGGCCAGGTTGACGGCGGTGGTGCTGCGCCCCTCCGACGGGCGGGGCGACGTGACCAGGATCAGCTTGAGGTCCTTGGCGTCGACGAGCGGCTCGAACCGGAGCTCGTAGGCGTGCTCTCCCGCCATCCGCTCGGGCTTGGGGGGCGCTGGCGACTGGTCGCCGTCAGCGCCGGAGGCGCCCGCCCGCACCGGCCGAAGCCGGGGCACGGCCTGGGCGAGCACGATGGCCGACCGGAGCTTGCGGTAGGCCTCGGCCACGCGCGACAGCGGGTTGGACGCGGTCTCCACCGCCCACTGGCGCCGCCGCCGGCGGGGCGTGACGGGCACCTCGGTGAGGACCGGCAGGCCGAAGGCCTGCTCCGCCGCCTGCTTGGTGTGGAGGCGGGAGTCGAAGCGGTCGAGCACCAGCACCACCGCGCCGCCGAGCACCATGGCCAGCGCCACGGCCAGCACGAGCCGGCCCCGCCTGCCCTCCGGTGGCTTGAAGCCCCCGCTGTCGCCAGCGGTGCCGACGGCGACCGGCTTGGCCTCCGACACGGTCACGAAGCGGGATTCCGGCGGGCCCTTGATCTCTAGGTCGGTCTGGCGGCGGACGGTTGCCGTCAGCTCGGCGACCAGGGCTTCACGCCGGGCCTTGAGCGACGCGTTCCCACCCCCTTGATCGGCGCTGAGCTGGGTGTCGATCTCGTTGAGCTGCCCGGTGAGGCTGTCGAGCTGGGCGGCCGCCTCGTCGACGTCGCGCTGGTACGCCTCGGTCGCCAGCTCGAGGTCGTAGTCGACCGCCTTGTCGGCAAAGGTGTCCACGACCGCCGCCAGCTCCCCCTTCTTGCGGCTGCTGGCCGAAAAGGTGATCGTGCCCAGCTTCTTGTTCACCTTGATCTCGACCCGCTTGGCCAGCGTCGTGGGATCGGGCCGCTCGAGCTCCTCTGCGACCCGGCGGGCGACCTCGGGGCTGTGGAACAGGCGGGACGCGGCTGCCAGCAAGGTGTTGCGGGCGGTCAGGGCGTCGGCGTCACCGCCGGCGGCGGTCGGGGGCAGGGAGATGATGTGCTCGGCGACGAAGTGCTGGCGCGACTGGGCGCGGGCGGCATCGCTGGGCGTCACGAGGATCGTGACGACCACGGCTGCCACTGCCGCGAGGACGAGCACCCAATACCGCCGCCGGAGGGCACTCAGGTAGTCACTCGGCTGCAAGAGGTACTCCGTTCGGGCGACCTGAGCGTCACGTCTTGGCATGGAATGGTACCGGCGGCCTCGTGCGCCGGTATGCCGCCCCGCCACGACGACTCGGTTGCCCGGGGCCCACCCTTGAGATCGGCCTCTCACGGCGCGACCTGAGCAGACCTGGAGCCGTCCTTCGTCTGCCCTGGTGCCCCTCCGACGAACGCCGTCCGCCGCCGGGGCTCTCGCCGGCGTGCGGCCCATGGTCAGGCCGGGGGCTGCCGCCGGGCCACGCGTGAGCGGTGGAGTCGCAGGAGGGTGTCGTAGACCAGCAGCTCCTGGGCCCGGTGGGCGGTCGTCAGCAGCCGGTTCAGGTGCAGGTGGACGTAGCTCGTGGCCAGCTGCTCGACGGCGGCCGACAGTCGCCCGGCCCGTTCGAGGTCGGTGAGCTCGAGGCCGATCGGCGCCAGGCGGCGCGACCGCTGCCAGAGCCCCTCGAAGCGGGCCCCCGTGGCGCCGGGGCGGTCGACGTCGGCCCGCAGCACCTCGTCGAGCCGGTGGCGCCGGGCACGGAAGGTCCGGCTCAGCTGCTCTTCGAACGGCCCGTCGACGCGGTGCTCCCAGGCATAGATGGCTCGACCCCGTGCGTAGACGGCCAGCTTCTGCTCGTCGTCCAGGCACAGGTCGTCGAGCAGGGCGTCGACACCTCGCACGGCCAGCTCCCACCGGTCGTTGGCGTCGTCGCCACCGTCGGAGCCGGCACCGGCGCACAGTGCACCGAGCACGGCGTCGCTGTCGGCCGAGAAGATGCGCTCGGCGACGAGGATGCCGTCGGCCCCTCCGTACCGCTCGACCTCGCGGTCGTAGGTGTCGAGCTGGAGCCCCCATGCCGCGCCGTCGTCGACGGCCGTGCCCAGGGCCCGGGTGACCTCGTTGGCCACGTGGAGCGGGTCGGTGCCGGCGGCGGCATGGAACCGCACGCGCAGGTGCCAGTGCGGGTCGCCGTAGCGCACGAAGAACCAGCCGTCGGCGTGACCGTGGTCGAACAGCCGCCGGCGGAGCGGGTCGACGACGTCCCGGAGCAGGACGTCGACGGCGGACGGGCCGGCGTAGACCTTGGCCGAGACCCACTCTGAGCCCGGTGGGAAGCTCCGGCGCACGGGCGACGGCGCCAGGGGGGCGGGGCGGGGGCGGCGGTTCGGCAGCGCCGACGTGAAGGGCACGACGATCTCGGAGGTGAAGCGGCCTTCCGGCCCGCGGGCACACAGGCGGTCGGGCGATGGGAACACCTCTTCGAGCACGGCGTGCGATCGACCGCGGACGAGGTGGACGAACGACTCCGCCGACAGGACGTTCTCGAGATCGACGAGCAGGGCGGCGTCAGCGTCGACCAGTGTGACGAGCCGCGGGATCTCGCGGTCGAGCCGCCACGCCCGGATGCGCCGGGCCAGCTGCGGGCCGCTGGCGGCGCCGAGCCAGCCCAGTTCGTCGGCGGTGACCTGCCATCGGGCGAGGGACAGCACGAGCCGGCCCGAGCGGACCCTCGGCAGGAACGGCGCGTGCTCGAGCGCTCCCCAGGTCCAGGACAGGCCCGCTCGCACGCCCTGCGTCTGCAAGGACGCCAGCAGCCGGTACACGGCGGGGCCGCTCCGGGTGAAGTCGTGGGCGGTCGTGCTCCTCGGGACGACCCGGCGGCCGAGCCGGCGGGAGCGGAGGACGACTTCGCCGTCGACGACGGAGACCAGGAGGTCGCCGAGCGCGATCTGGCGGTCGGGCGAGGCGCCCGAGGTCCCGAGGCAGGCGATCTCGTAGCCCCGCAGCACCGGCCGGGCGACGACGTTGTCGAACGGAGCCTCGGGTTGGTGGACGATCTCGGCCCACACCGCGTCGGGGTCCTGCGCCTCCTCCGCCCGCAGATGCTGCTCGACGTGGCCGAGCAGGCCCGGGTCGGTGTGGCAGAACCGCCCGAGCAGCCAGGCCCCGGACGGGCCGCCGACGGCCCGGAGGAGCACCGAGAAATCGCCGCTGTCAAGTGCGCTGTCGCTGTCGGCTTCCAGCGAGGCGAGGACGGCGAAGGCGCCGGGGAGCGGGAGCGGGGGAGCGTCGTCGGCCAGCGCCTCCAGGTCGTCGGCCTCGAGCACCATCTCGGTGCTGCGCCGGGCCGTGGTGGCGAGCAGCAGGCCGAGCAGGACGTCGTCCCCGGGCAGCTTGGGCGCCGCCGGGGGGGGTGGCGGTGGGAACGACAGTCCGTCGAGGGGCGCAGCGGTGAGCGCCGGCGGGCCGAACCCGATGCCGGTCTCGTCGTCGACGGCCTCCAGGAGTGGCACCTCGCGGCCGCCGTACCGCTGCTCGAAGGCGTCGCGGAACCGGTCGATGTCGCCGGGCGTGCGCCGCCGGGCGATGCCCTGCAGCAGGGCCACGCCGCGGGCGATCTCGTCGAGCACCCGGCTGCCCAGCGTGATGTCGGTCGCCGGTTTCACCAGGTCGACGTGGAAGCGTGCCTCGGCCGCACCGGCGGCCGGCAGGGCATCGAGCTCCCTGCCGAGCACGCGGTAGCGCTCGGGCGCCGCACCGAGCCCGGCGGCGTCGACGTCGGACAGCTCGTCGGCGGCCGCTCGCAGCGTCTTGGCCACCGCCGCGCTCGACGGCGCCGCCTCCAGCAGGTCGGCCAGGCCTTCGATCGGCTCGCCGCCGGTGACCGGGACGCGGGCGCTCGGCACGAGCACCTGCGAGCGCACCAGCTCGTCGACGTAGCGGGCCGCGCCGCCGTGGCGGTCGACTCCACCGGCGACCGCCTCGACCAGCTGGGCCGTCGTGGCGCCTCCCTCGGCCCGGGCCAGCGCCGAACGAAGCCGCGGCGTGTCGGGCGCCCCCCGGAAGCCGGCCGGGGCCCGCTCGCCCGCCTGCACCCAGCGGACGCCGCCCGGCGAGCGGTGGAGGGAGGGGTTGGGGGCGAACGGCACGTCGGCGCCCGTGTCGCCGGCGGTGGAGACCCCGAGAGCCAGCGCCGCCAGGTACGAGGCGTCGACCCTGGTCCGCCGGCGGTAGCGGTCCCTCGGTTCCAGGACGAGGCGGGTGCGCTGTCCCGTCGTGCCGACGGAGACGCCGGCGAACAGGCCGAAGGGCGTGGCACGCGACGCGGCCCGCACCAGATAGCGGGCCAGCGCCCGCTCGATGCCCTGGCCCCGCTCGCTGTTGGGATCCCGCCGCCAGAGCGGTATCGAGGCTTCGAGATCCGGAGAGGCGAGGAAGACGGCCTCGCGGATCTCGGGCCGCTCCAGCAGGTCGGCCAGCCGGCGCCGCAGGCGCAGGCGGTCGCGGGGGAGCGCCTCGTCGAGGAGGGTGCCGCCGATGGCGGGAGCGCCGAGGTCCTTGCCCAACCTCGTGAGCTCGTCGTACGGGAGAAGCGGCGTGCGAAGGACGAAGAAGCCGGCCGGCGAGAGCGCTTGCTTCACGCCCGGCATGGTGTCCATCGCGCCCGCCGTCGCCCGGCACCGCTGCGAGCGTCGGCCGGCACCGACCCGGTGCACGGACCGCGAGCGTCCCCCCGGCTGCCTCGAAGAGGCGCTTTCCGTCCCTTCCCCCGCATACCAGCGTTAGTATAGGTCCGTCAACACTGACCGAGCCAGCGCTTTGGGTCGAATGTCTCGGCGCTCGTGCCGCCGCTCGTCACGGACCGGCGACGAACATGCGGATGTCGTGCACCGCCCCGGCGCACGCGAGGGCGCCCACCAGCGGCAGGTCCACGGCCAGGGGGGCCATGCTCCACCCGTTCCACGTCGAGGTGCGACCGCCGGTGGTGTCGACGTCCTTGAGAGGCCCGGCCAGGCCGACGCCCATGGCCTTGAGCACGGCCTCCTTCGCCACCCACCGCTCGTAGTAGCCGACGCAGCGGACGGCGGCATCGGGCGACGACGACTCGGTCTGGCGTCGCTCGGCGTCCGAGAACACGATGTCGACCATGGCGCTCCAGTCGAAGTCGGGGCGAACGACCTCGATGTCGACGCCCACGTCGGCCGAGCCGGAGAAGGCGAAGACGGTGGTGTCGCCTGCGTGGGCCACGCTGACCCGCAGCGGCGAGGGCTTCCCGTCCACGACCACCACCGGCCTTCCGTGCGGTCCGCCGCACCGGGCACACGTGCGCTCGACGGTGAGGTCGCCGTCGGGCAGGTACCGCCGCGCCAGGTCGCGCAGCACGAGCCGCAGGGCCTCGGTCCGTCGCCCCCGGGCTCCGGGGCCGGGCGGCTCCTGGGCGCGGCGGTGCACCCACGCGTGGCACTCGCCGCGCGCCAGGGTGGCCAGGGGCCCGGAGTCGCCTCGAGCCTCGTCGCCGGCGCTCACCGCCACCTCAGGCGCGCGCCGCCATGTCAGGCGCTCGGGAGCTCACCGGTGACGCGCTGGAACCTCGGATTGGGGCCCTTGCGCCCCCTCACCCCGTCCCAGAGGCCCTGGAGCGTGGCCAGGCGGGCCGCCCCCGTCCGGGCCAGTTGCATGCGCCGGGCCGAGTAGGCGAGGTGGTTCGCCGTCCACAGCGGCGTCCCGTGGCGCCTCGACAGGAGGAAGAAGTTGCGGGCCACGTAGTACGCCCGCCACGGCTCGTCGGCGTCGATCGGGCGCTCGGCCGACAGCGCCTCGTCCCACCCGGCCGACGTCATGTGCCGGGCCGTGGCCGTGGCGCTCTCCCGGTCGACCAGGACGCGGAACCCGGCCGCCTTGACCCGGAACCAGAAGTCGAAGTCCTCGTACCCGAAGAACCACGTCTCGTCGGGGAGCACGCCGGCCCGCACGACCCGGCTCGGCACGAGGCTCGCTCCCCATGCGGCTGCGTCGATCTCGTCGAAGCCCGATCGGGTGGTCGCCGTGTAGATGCTCGTGCCGCCGCTGCGGCGGTCGAGGCACCGCCCGTACGGGACGACCCCCCCGACGGGGGCGCCGGGCACGGCGCGCTCGTACGCCTCGGCCCCGGCGATGAGCCGGCTCACCCGGGGGGCGGGGATGTCGAGCACGGCGATGTCGTCCTCGCAGAGGTAGATCCAGCGGGTGGCCGGCATGGCTGCCGCCACCACCAGCCCGTGGCGGAACCCCCCGGCGGGACCCAGGTTCACTGGTAGGCGCTCCACCCGGATGGAGGCCTCCAGGTCGGCATCCTCGAGGCCACCCTCGCCGTTCACGACGAGCACGACGTCGGCGGGACGGAAGCCCTCGGTCGAGATCAGCTGGCGCACGACCTGCGTGGCCAGCCGCTTTCTCCGGAAGGTGAGCACCACGGCGACGGTGCCCGCCGGCGGACAGCGGTCGTCAGCGCGCACGCCCAAGGATCGCACGCCGTTCCGAGGGGCGGCAGGGCCGGGGCCGCCCGGGCGCCCCGTAGTGGCCGGGACGGGGACGCCTGGCGCGCGACGTGCCGGTGGCTCACGGGCGCGGCGGTTTCCGGCGGCGGTGATCCCGACACCTCCGGCTCGGCCACGCTCGTCGTCGACCGGGCGGCGAAGACGCTGTGCTACAGCCTCTCGTGGTCGTCGGTCGACGGAACCGTGACCGCTGCGCACGTGCACCAGGCGCCGGCTGAACAGGTCGGGCCGCACGTCGTCGACCTGTTCAACGGCGCGTCGTTGCCCGGCACCGGATCGGCGTCCGGTTGCGTCGCGGTGACGGCGACGCAGATCGCCACGCTGGTGCGCAGCCCGTCCCAGTTCTACGTGAACCTCCACTCGACGAGCTACCCGTCGGAAGCGCTGCGGGGCCAGCCGGGCTGACCGCCGGCGACAGAGCCCAGCTGCTCGAGGAGCGCCCTGGCCGCGGCTATCGCGGCCAGGGCGTCCTCGCGTTCGTCGCCCACGTCCTCAGGACACGGCGTGGCGCAGGCGCCTGGACAAGTAGCCCCACACGGTCGGGTGGCTGCGGAGGCACGATGGCTCGTCCGACAGAGGCGTCACGATCTCGGGGGCGTCGCCGGCCAGCAACGGCTTCACCGCGTCGAGCAGCGGGCGCACCCCGGCCGCCAGGTGCAGGTAGGGGTAGGTGGCGAACGAGTCGGCGGGGGTGACGCCGAAGGTCACCTGGGCCAGCACCGGCCCGGTGTCGATGCCCTGGTCGATGATGTGCACGGTGGAGCCGACCAGCTCGGGACGGCCCTCGGCCAGCGCCCAGTAGCCGCCGTGGACACCCCGGTACTGCGGCGCCACGCCGGCGTGGAGGTTGACGAAGGTGGCCTTGACGGCGTTGAGCGTCTTGGCGGAGATGACCCGCGTGCCCGACACCACCACCACCGTCGGGTTGAGGGCCATGAGCACGGCCCGACCCTCGTCGGAGTTGACGGAGGGGATGTGGACCACCGGTTGATCGATGGGCGACACGTCGAGGTCGTTGTCGTCGAGCACGGCGGCGATGCGCTTGGCGCCCCGGCGCTGGAGGACCGGCACCGTCACCACCGAGAACAGCAGCTGGCCGGCGACGGTCCGAAGTCCGAGCTTCTTGGCCCGCTTGGCGAGCAGGGAGCGACGTGACACCCGTTGCTCCAGCACCACGGACACGTACCCGAAGCGCTGGCGCAGCGCGTGGAACAACACGTTGGTGGCCGGGCAGGGCGAGCCGAGCAGGACGAGACGGGCCGTGCCGGGCAGGCCCGGGCCGTCGCCGTCGAGGTGCAGCACTTCGGAGTCGTGGGCGGGGGCAGCCGCCAGTGGACGCACGCCCGGCGGGGAGACGACGCGCACGTCGCCGCCCCAGTCGGTGGGGGATGTCGTCTGAGCCATGACGTCGCCGTTCAGCACACGGCCCGAGCTTCGATCTCGACGAGATCGATGACATCGGGCTGGGATGCGGGCGAGGTGTGCACGAGCTCGAAGAGCTGATCGGTCACTTGCGCATGCTCCTCTTGGGCGGATAGGGCGGCGAGGCGGCGGGTGCCCATGCTGAGCACGGCGCCGTCGAGCACCGACGGGCGAAGGCGGACGATGGAACGGTGGGCGGTGGGGTGGGCCTGCTCGCAGGCCGCCTGCAGCTCCTCGGCCAGCTTCTCGCCGGCTCGGGGCCCGGTGACCACCACGGCGACGTCGGCGCCGACGTTGCGTCCCGACAGGCGGATCATCCGCTCCGCCAGTGCGAGGATGTTGACGGGCTCACCCATGTCGAGCATGAACACCTCGCCGCCCTCGGCCATGGCGGCGGCCTGGAGGACGAGCTGCACCGCCTCGTGGACGCTCATGAAGTAGCGGGTCATGCGCGGGTCGGTGACGGTGACGGGCCCGCCGGCCGCGATCTGGCGGGCGAAGGTGGGGATCACGCTGCCCCGGCTGCCCGCCACGTTGCCGAAGCGCACGACGCAGTGGCGGCCGCCGCGCTCCGACGCCTGGAGGACCAGCTGCTCGCCCAGCCACTTGGTGGCGCCCATCACCGAGCGGGGTGAGACCGCCTTGTCGGTGGAGATGAACACCAGCCGCTCGACGCCCGCCTCCCGGGCCGCGGCCAGCAGGTTGGCCGTGCCCACCACGTTGGTGGCCACCGCCTCGGTCGGGTGGTCCTCCAGCACCGGCACGTGCTTGAGCGCAGCGGCGTGGAAGACCACGTCGGGGCGGTGGCGCAGCAGGACCCGGCGCAGGGCCAGACGGTTGCGGATGTCGCACAGGACCTCGACGGCCTCGGTGGCGAGGGTGGCCACCGTGTCGAACAGGTGGGTCTCGTCGTGGTCGAGCAGCACCAGCCGGGCCGGCTCGCACAGCGCCACCTGGCGGGCGATCTCGGACCCGATGGATCCGCCGGCGCCGGTGATCAGCACCCGCCGGCCTCGGAGCAGGCCCCGCACCGCCTCCAGGTCGGTGGCCACCTCGGCCCGGCCCAGCAGGTCCTCGATGCGCAGCTCGCGCACGTCGCGCACCGACACCTCCGCCCCCAGCAGCTCGCCGACTCGGGGCGTGACCTTGACCGCCACCGCGGCCTCCTCGCCCAGGCGGGCCACCCGGTCGACCAGCTCGGGGCCGGCCGACGGTATGGCCAGCACGACCTGGTGGAGCTCGAGGTCCCGCACCAGCTCGGGCAGGCGGGTGATGGGACCGGTCACGGCCACGCCGGCCAGGCTGAGGCCCCAGGTCTGGGGATCGTCGTCGAGCACCACGACGGGGACCAGGCCGGCGCCGGGGTGGCGGCGCATCTCGCGGACGATCATTGCCCCCGACGCCCCCGCGCCCACCACGGCGACGCGCAGGCCCGACACCGCCTCGGGGCGACGGTTGAACGCGAACAGCCGGGACTGGAAGCGCACCGCCCCGGTGAACATCATGGTGGCCGCCCCGCCCACGACGACCACCGACAGGGGCTCGCGCACGGCGACGGTGGCTGCCACCAGGAGACACGCGGTGGCCGTGGTGGCGGAGGCGATGACCGAGCGGGCCTCGGCCACGCTGGCGTGCCGCCACATCTGGCGGTACAGCCCGAACGCCCGGTTCCCCCCGCAGTGGGCCAGCAGCGCCAGGATCAGGAACGAAGGGAAGGAGTCCCAGAACCCGGAGGGCACGGCGCCGTCGAAGCGCAGCACCAGCGCCGCCGCGTAGCAGCCCACGGTGATGGACGCGTCGAGGGCGATCAGCGGCAGGTCGCCGCGGATGCGGCTGGCCGCCCGGGCCAGGCTGAGACCCACCGGCACGCCGGCCGCGGCTCCTGGCACCGCCGGGGGCGCCACCGCGGAGGCGATGACGGCCTCGGCGCCGATCGACGAGGCGTCCACGGTGGTCATCCCCTCACCGCCTCGGCGGCCGGCAGCGCCGCCGCCAGGCGAGTACCGACGGTTCCCGTCCCGGAAGGTTCGGGGGACGGCAGGTGGCGGGCGGCCGGGTCGGCCCGTCGGCCGCGATCGACGACGTCGCCGTAGATGGCCTCGACCCGCCGGGTGGCGCTGGCGATGTCGAACTGGGCCCCGCATGCCCGGGCCGCCACCGACATGCGGGCCCGCGCCGGCTCGTCGACGACCATCTGGGTGAGCGCCCGGGCCAGCTCGCCGGCGTGGCCGGGGGTCACCATGAGCCCCTCGACGCCGTCGGTGACCACGCTCGGGATGCCGCCCACCGTCGACGTCACCGTGGGCACGCCGAGGGCGAGCGCCTCCATGACCGAGACCGGGAACCCTTCGGACAGCGAGGCCAGGGCGAACACGTCGAAGCCGGCCAGCACCCGCACGGCGTCGGCCCGGCCGCCGAGCAGCAAGAAGCGGTCGCCCAGGCCCAGCTTCCGATGCAGCGCCTCGACCTCGGCTTCGAGGGGCCCCACGCCCACCGCCGCGAAGCGCACGGGCAGATCGAGGTCGACCAGGGCTCGTGCCACGGGCAGCAGCACGTCGTAGCCCTTGCCCTCGCGCATGTTGGCCACGGTGCCCACCAGGACCTCGTCGTCACCGACTCCAAGCTCGCGGCGGACCTCCGACCGCCACGTCTGGCGGGCGTCGAACTGCTGGTAGGGCACGCCGTGGACGACCACCTCCATGCGCCGCCGGAGGCGGGCGGGGACGGCCTCCTTGACCGGGTGCGACACCGCCACACTGGCCGCGTCGAGGCCCATGGTGGCCGCGTTCAGCGCCCGCAGCATCACCGGGTTGGTGGTCCAGGTGTTGTGCTCGGTGGTCACCGTCTTGGGCCGGGCATGGGCCGGGAGCGACCGCACCACAAGGCGGCCGAGGGCGGCGGTGTACGGCAGGTGGAAGTGGACGACGTCGAAGCGCCGCTCGAGCAGCAGCTGGCGCAGGCGCCGCATCCACCGCAGGTCGCCGTTGTGGTCGCTTGCGCCCAGGCAGTGCACGGGGATGCCGGCGGCCTCCAGCTCGGGCACGAGGGCGTTCATGGAGGGCAGCACGTAGGCCGCCTCGTAGTCGAATCGCTCGGCGTCGCGGGACATCGCAGCCGAGACCAGAAGACGTTCCGCGCCCCCGAAGCCCAGACACTTGATGCACCACAGAACGCGCGAACGTGAGTCGCTCGTCAATGCAGACCCCCACAGCCCCAGATCGCAGGAGAACTCAGTAGGTGCTCAGTACACCTATGGAGTGGTCCTTTGTTCGCTGGACCCTACAACATGGACCGTGGAGCGACAAGGGCGAATAATCAAAATCGGCCGGTGCGCTGGGCTCGCTGCCGCGGGGTTCCGCGAATTTCTCCTTGTAGTACCCGGCAATGATGACTATCGTCGCATGGGGTTCACCGGAATAGGTGCGAAGCAACGACGCTCTGGGGGCGATCAGACAGACCGGACGCCGCCACCTGACGGGTGTCCGGGGGCTGGTTCCGGCGCGCCTACGACCACGCACGGTGGCCACTCGAGCCAGGGGAGGCACGACATGCAGGACAGGCACGACAGGGAACCGACCGACGTCGACGGAGGCGGGCGGCTTCGGAGGGCGGCCCGGCGAAGAGGCGTCGGGGTGCTGTGCGCAGCCGGCTTGGCCGGCTCGCTGGTCGCATGGCCCGTGGCACCGAGCTCGGCGAACTCGATTGCCGCCACCTCTGTGGCCGCCGTGGCCGAGGACAACATCGTCCTCCAGTGGAACTCGGCCGTGCTCGCCGGGGTGCGCCTGTCGAAGCTCCCGCCTCCGATGGTCTCCCGGGCGATGGCCATCGTGCACACCTGCATCTTCGATGCGTGGGCCGCGTATGACCAGAAGGCCGTCGGTACCCGCCTCGGCGGCTCGCTGCGCCGTCCGCCGAAAGAGCGCAGGGGCGCCAACAAGAGCGAGGCCATCAGCTACGCCGCCTTCCGCGCCGCCAGCGAGCTCGTCCCCACCGGGGCGCCGATGTACGCATCGCTCATGGCCGGCCACGGCTACGACCCGGCCAACATGACCACCGACACGTCCACGGCGGCCGGCGTCGGCAACGCGGCGTGTGCCGCCGTGCTCGACTTCCGCCACCACGACGGGTCCAACCAGCTCGGTGACCTGAACGGCGGCCTTCCGTACTCCGACTACACCGGGTACGTGCCGGTCAACGCCGTCATGGACCTCAGCCAGCCGTTCGACCCGGCCACCGTCGTCGATCCCGACCGCTGGCAGCCGCTGCGCTACGTCGACAAGACGGGTACCACGGTCACCCCGGGGTGGATCGCGCCGTACTGGAACCGGGTCACGCCGTTCGCCCTCGAGCGCGCCGACCAGTTCCGCGGCGATCCCGGTCCCCTGCGCTTCGGCGCCCCGGGCTTCGCCGAGCAGGTGCAGGATCTGGTCGACCTGAGCGCGTCCCTCACCGACAAGGAGAAGGTGATCTCGCAGTACTGGTCCGACGGCCCGACCTCCGAGACACCTCCGGGCCACTGGAACGTCCTGGCCCAGCTCGTGTCACGCCGCGACCACAACGGCCTCAACGAGGACGTCCAGATGTTCTTCGCCCTGAACAACGCCGTGTTCGACGCCGGCATCTCGGCATGGGACAACAAGATCACCTTCGACTGCGTTCGCCCGATCACGGCCATCCGCTATTCCTTGGCCGGCCAGCAGATCCAGGCGTGGGGCGGGCCCGGCATGGGCACGGTCACGATGGACGGCGCCAACTGGAAGCCCTACCAGCCCACCTGGTTCCCCACGCCGCCGTTCGGCGAGTACACGTCCGGGCACAGCACGTTCAGCGCAGCGGCCGCCGAGATCCTGAAGCGGTTCACGGGCAGCGACGCCTTCGGCGCATCGGCCACGGTCGCGGCGGGCAGCTCCAACGTCGAGCCGGGCATCGTGCCGGCCGCCGACGTCACCCTGTCGTGGCCGACGTTCTCCGACGCCGCCGCCGAGGCGGGGCTGTCCCGGCGCTACGGCGGCATCCACTTCGAGCGGGCCGACCTCGACGGTCAGGCCGGCGGTCGCCTGGTCGCCGGCGCAGTGTGGGACAAGGCCCAGAGCTACATCAAGGGCCGGGCCTAGCGACGACCAGGGTCGTTGCGGGGCGCCGGACGACCTCGGTCAGCCGGCGCTCCGCAGCGAGGCCCCGGCCACCCGGTCGCGAGTGCGACGGGGGGTGCGCAGCGCCCGGGCGGTCGCCCAGAACTGGTCGAAGGCCGTGCCCACCAGCTGGGCGAAGCCCGGATGCTCGATGTGCAGCGTCATCGGGTAGCCGTCGACGGCGACCGGGTGGAGCATGTTGACGAGGGCGACCCGCCGATCGACCACCACCAGCTTGATCGGGAGCTCCTCGGTGAGCCGGGCCCGGACGCCGGCCTCGTGGTATATGCTCATCTCGGTGCGGAAGGCCTCGGAGCTGGGATCCTCCCACTGCTCGGCCTCGTAGAGGACCCGGACGTCGACACCCCGGTCGAGCATGTCCAGCACGGCCTGGTTGGGGTTGGGGAACGTCCACGTGTACGGAGGTCGCGTGAACATGACCACCTCGCGCTCGGCCTCGCCGAGCAGCTCCTCGTACGTGGTCTTCATCTGCTTGGCGCCGGGAAGGACGTGGACGAACGGCAGCGCCACGTCGGGCGGCTCCTCGGGGAAGGAGCGGTCGAGCAGCTTGCGCACGTCGTCCGCCCGTTCGCGGTGCTGGCGCAGGCGCTCGACCTCGGCCGCGTTGAGCCGTTCCATCACCTGGTCGCGCCCGGGGCTGGCCCACACCGCGGGGCCCGGCCCCGGGACCCGCTCGGCCAGCCCGCGCGTGCCGAGGCCCTGGAGCACGGGGTAGACCGCCGTGCGGGGCACCCCCGACAGTCGGGCCAGATCCACGCTGTTGGCCGACCCGCGACGCAGCAGGGCCAGCAGCACCCGTGCTTCGTAGGGGCTCAGCCCGAGGTCCTGGAAGCCCCGAAGAAGGGGCTCGGGAATGGCGTCACCAGGCATGATGTCCTCGTCTCGGGTGCGCTGCGCTGACCGGCCCTTGGCCGCCACTGTCGTTCCTCCAACGGTCGTACCGGCTGAGCTGCCGTCCAAGTATACGTATCTTGCAACGGGGCGCCCCGGGTCGCCGCTCCGGCCATCCGGCCGCAGCGGTTTGGAGGGAATTGTCGGGAGGTGACGTCGGCGCCATGTGCTCCGAATAGTAACCGTTCTGCACAAAGTCGTTCGACTTTTCGCCTCCGGTCGACCACCTCCGTGTGCTACCCAGCGTCGTCGGGCCTCACCCTTCGTGCCGCCCGCACCACGTGGTGGAGTCGGCGCCGGCTCACGGCGGGCTGGCGGGGGACGAGCACCGCCCGGAGGTACGCCAGCTTCTGTGAGGGGCCGCGCACCGCCGGCAGCCCGGACAGCGCCATGCGCAGCCATGTGGCACGGGCGGAGGTGTGACGGCGCAGGGCGCGGGCGTCGGCGCGGGCGGGGCGGAACGACGACGCCCACGCCGGCAGGGGCCCCTCGCTCCGCACGGCGAGGACGTCCCACGCCCGTCCCACGCCGAGCGCCACCACCGCCTCCGCTCCCCACCTCCGCCCGGAGCGGAGGACGGCGGGAATTTCGAGCTCCGTGGTGGTCGCCATCTGTGCCACGTCCCGCAACGGGGCGAGCCGCAGCTCTCTCGAGCCGATGGCGGCGTTGAAGCACACGGCCAGGAACTCGTGCTCGAGGGGAAGTGCCCGCACGTCGCGCCGGCCGACGGCCACCAGCACCGGCGACCCGAAGAGCTCGTCCAGGGGCACCAGGAGCCCGAAGCGGCCGTCGACGATCGTGCGGTGCACGTCGATCTCCAGGCCGTCCGGCGTGACGAGCGTGACGGCCTTGCCGAACCGGCGATCGAACCCCGGGCGCAGCTCGGGGACGGGCCGCCGGTAGCCGTTGGCGCACAGCAGGGCGATGGCGTCGTCGAAGGCGGCTGCGGGGACCAGGATGTCCACGTCACCGAAGCTGCGGAGGGACGGGTCCGGGTAGGCGCGGCGGGCCAGCGTCGGACCCTTCATCGCCCGGTGGTCGATCCCCGAGCCTTCGAGCAGCTCGACGGTGTCGAGGAGGGCCCGTTCCAGCACGAGGCACCCGGCCACGGCGATGGCGTGGAGCTCCTCGGCGTCGCGCCGCTGGGCGCCCGTGGCGGCGAGGGCACCGTCGGTCACCGCCTTCACCAGGTGACCGGCGATCCGCTCCCGGCCGGCGGCGGAGAGCAGCGCCGCCCAGGTCGCCCCGTCCAGTGGTCGGCCGGGCAGACGGTGCTCCGTGGGCAATCCGTGCGCCGCCACGGCGGCGGCAAGGTCGGGAACCGGTCGCCCCACGCCCATCGACCGTACCGGTCGCGGCGAAGAGGCGGGACGGCGCCGCCGGTCGTCGGCTGCGACCGGACGGACCGAGTTGTCGGGTTCGCCACGTATTGCGGGCGGATGACCGCGAAGAGCAAGATTCCCTGGGCGTTTCGCGTCGACGTCTGCCACAATTCGCCCGTGAGCGACACCGCCGAGGCGCAGCTGCACCGGCGGGTCCTGCTGCGTCGCGCCGCGGTGGGGAGCGTGGCGGCCGGCATCGCCTGGGCTGCGCCCTCCGTCACGGCCATGTCGGTCGCCGGGGCCGTGGGCAGCCTCCCGCCGGGGGGTGGTCCGGATCCTCCACCGCCCCCGGGTATCGACGACCCCGACCCGGGTGACGGCCACGTGGACCCGGATCCCGGCCAGCGCGACGAGGCCGCGCCGGGCTCAGGCTCCGGCTCCGGGGATGACGACGGCGACGACGGGGGCGACGCGGAGGACGGCGGAGACGCTGCGCTTCGAGCGGACGTCTCCGGCGGCGGCGCCGACGGGCGCGCCCAGGTGCTCGGCACCGAGCTGTCGGCCGAGACCGGGAGCCCGGCCGCCGCCGGTTCCGGCCTCGGCCGGGCGGGAGAGGGCGAGACGCTGCCCCGGACCGGTCTCGACCTCGGCGGGCGCCGCGCCGCGGCCGGGGCCCTGCTGGGCGGGGCCGCCGCGTTGGCCATGATCCGCCGCGCTGCCGCCAGCGCCGACGCTGGCGACGTGTGGGTGGCGCGGGCGCCCGCTGCCCTGTGGCGGCGCCTGCCGCGCGGGCGGACGGCGGTGCTGGCGCAGAGTGGTCCGCCGCTGGTGCTCGACGACGCCGGCTCCCGCCTGTGGGAGCGGCTGGAGGAGCCGGTGCGCCTGCGCGACCTCCTCGACCCTGGCGACCCGGCCGGCGACGCCCCGGCGGAGGATGTCTCGGCGGTGGTCGAAGCGCTCCACGCCCGGGGCCTCCTCGTGCTCGGACCGCCGTGATCTAGGCCGGGGTGGACGACGGTCCGAGGATGATCCCTGCGCCGACGGTGGCGTTGGTGGCCTCGTCGGCGAGGATGAAGCTCCCGGTGCGGCGGTTGCGCCGGTAGTCGTCGAACATCAACGGCGTGGTGGAGCGCAGCCGAAGGCGCCCGATCTCGTTGAGGTCGAGGGACGAGGCCGTCTCGTCGCGGTGGAGCGTATCGATGTCGAGCCGGTACCGGAGGTCGCGCACGATGACACGGCTCCAGCGGGTCGTGTGCTTGATGGCGTACTTGCCGCGCACGGACAGGGGCTGGGGAGCCAGCCAGCACACCATGGCGTCGAAGTCCTGGCCCACCTCGGGCTGGTTGCCCGGGCGGCAGAGCACGTCGCCGCGGGAGACGTCGACGTCGTCGCGCAACCGGATGGTGACCGACATCGGGGGGAACGCCTCCGACACGGGACCGTCGTAGGTGTCGATGGACGCGATCGTCGAGGTGAGCCCCGACGGCAGCACCATCACCTCGTCGCCCGGGCGGAAGGCGCCGCCGACGACCTGACCGGCGTACCCGCGGTAGTCGTGGTGGCGGTCGTTGTGCGGGCGGATGACGTACTGCACGGCGAAGCGACTGTCGATGAGGTTGCGGTGCGAAGCGATGTGCACCTCCTCCAGGTGGGCCAGGAGGGGCAGCCCGCGGTGCCACGGCATGTTGGGCGACTGCTCGACCACGTTGTCACCGAGCAGGGCCGAGACTGGGATGAAGGACAGGTCGGCGACGTCGAGACGAGTGGCGAAGGACGCGAAGTCGTCCTTGATGCGCTCGAAGACGGCCTCGTCCCAGTCGACGAGATCCATCTTGTTCACGCAGACCACGATGTGCGGGATGCGGAGGAGCGTGGCGATGAACGCGTGCCGGCGCGACTGCTGCACGAGGCCCTTCCGGGCGTCGACGAGCACGACGGCGAGGTCGGCCGTGGACGCCCCGGTCACCATGTTGCGCGTGTACTGCACGTGCCCGGGGGTGTCGGCGATGATGAACTTCCGCCGCGGGGTGGCGAAGTAGCGGTAGGCCACGTCGATGGTGATGCCCTGCTCGCGCTCGGCCCGCAGGCCGTCGGTGAGCAGGGCCAGGTTCACGTAGTCCAGCCCGCGCTGCGAGCTGGCTCGCTCGACCGCTTCGAGCTGGTCCTCGAAGATCTGCTTCGAGTCGTAGAGGAGCCGCCCGATGAGCGTGCTCTTCCCGTCGTCCACCGAGCCGGCGGTGGCCAGCCGCAACAGGTCCATCTAGAAGTACCCCTCCTTCTTGCGGTCCTCCATGGCGGCCTCGGAGAACTTGTCGTCGGCGCGCGTCGCGCCTCGCTCGGTGATGCGCGTGGCGCTCACCTCGGCGATGACCTCGGCGATCGTGGCGGCCGACGACTCCACCGCGCCGGTGCACGACATGTCGCCCACCGTGCGGTACCGCACGACCGTGGTGAACGGCTCCTCCTCGGGCAGCAGGGGCAGGTGATCGCCGGTGGCGAGCAGCATCCCGTCGCGGCTGACCACCTCGCGCCGGTGCGCGAAGTACATCGGTGGTACCTCGAGCTCCTCCTCGGCGATGTACTGCCACACGTCCAGCTCGGTCCAGTTGGAGATCGGGAAGGCGCGGATGTGCTCGCCCTTGCGGACGCGACCGTTGTAGAGGCCCCACAGCTCGGGCCGCTGGTTCTTCGGGTCCCACTGGCCGAACTCGTCTCGGAAGGAGAAGAACCGCTCCTTGGCCCGTGCCTTCTCCTCGTCGCGCCGGGCGCCGCCGAAGCAGGCGTCGAAGCCGTGCTCCTCGATGGCGTCGAGCAGGGTCGTGGTCTGGAGGCGGTTGCGTGATGCCCGGGGGCCCGACTCGTCGACCACCCGGCCCCGGTCGATCGACTCCTGCACGCTGGCCACGATGAGCCGCTCCTGGAGCTCGGCCACCCGCCGGTCGCGGAAGTCCAGCACCTCGGGGAAGTTGTGCCCGGTGTCGACGTGCATGATGGGAAAGGGGAAGTGCGCGGGCCGGAAGGCCTTCTCGGCCAGGCGAAGCAGCACGATCGAGTCCTTGCCGCCGCTGAAGAGCAGTACGGGACGCTCGAGCTCGGCGGCGACCTCGCGCATGACGAAGATCGCCTCCGACTCGAGCTCCTCGAGATGGGTCAGCTCGTACGGGTGCCTGCGCTGGGCGGCGACTGGCGTCATCGGTAGAGGCTATCCGGCCGACCGGCGGGTGCAGCCCGGTGACCGGTAATTTGTAATTGCACCTAGTGGCAGCAGATGTCCGTTCCGTTAGGGTCCGGGGAGGCTCACAAACGGGAGGAAACGATGCGGGAACGTCACGGGCGTCGATCGCTGGCCATGCTGGTCGCCGCAGGAATGGGTGCCGGCCTCCTGGCCAGCTGCTCGTCACAGGACAAGGGATTGGAGCTCGGAAGCTTCTCCAGCCCGCTGGCCCAGATCCAGCAGCTCCAGGGTGAGGAGGACCATCTCCACGTCGACGAGGTGCGCCTGCGCAGCGACAACCTCCTGCTCCAGTGCAGCTACACGTTCGGCGTCATCGACGTGAGCGACCCGGCCGAGATGTCCTACCTGGCCCAGAACCTCAAGCACGTGATCCCGGGCGACGAGCGCAAGCCGGGGTGCATCCATCTCGCGTCCGACGGCAACAGCGTCTATACGACCCATCGCGGCAACATCAGGAACCCGGCGTTCCTGAGCGGTTGGGACATCACCGATCGGGAGCACCCCGTGCAGCTGCCGGTGCTCCAGGAGCCGGGCGAGAGCTACGAGGGGATCGATGTCGCCAACGGCACCATCTACGTGGCGCTGCACGACAAGGGGATCGGCGCGTACCGGCGGGGTGCGGACGGCATGTTCGCCCGCATCGGGACCGGCACCGGGTTCAAGAACGCCTGGGGCGTCCTCGCGCACGACAACACCCTCTTCGTCGCTGACGGCGTCGGCGGTCTCGTCACCGTCGACGTCACCGACCCGACGAAGCCGGCGATCCTCGGCCAGGTGGCCACCGGCGGGCAGGCCCGCCACGTCGCGCTCGACGGTGACACGGCCTACGTGGCCGCCGGGTCGGCCGGCCTGGTGGCGGTCGACGTCTCCGATCTCACCAAGCCGCGGGTGCTGAGCCACACGGCCACACCCGGTCCGGCCATCCGCGTCGACTTCTCGGCCGGGCGCGTCTTCGTTGCGGCATGGAACGACGCCCGCGTGTACGACGTGGCCGACCCCAAGGCGCCGGCGTTCATCGGGGCCGCCCGCATGACCCACCAGCTGGAAGCTCCCGAGGGCGACCGGCCGCTGGCCACCTCTCGCGTGCTCGGGATCGCCGCCAAGGACGACCTCGTCTATGTCGGCAACTGGCATCTCGTCTACTCGTTCCGGCTCTATCCGGACCGCAAGGCGCCCAGCATCGTGCTGCCGGAGGCGACCGAGCTGATGGACTTCGGCAAGGTCAAGCCCGGCAAGACCGCCGACCTCCCGCTCCAGGTCACCAACCAGGGGACGGCGCCCCTCACCCTCGCCCACAACTGGGTCCAGGGCTCGGCGTACACCGTCAAGCCGGAGCAAGTGAAGATCGAGCCGGGGCAGTCCGCCGATCTCACGATCACCTTCGCGCCGACGAAGACCGACCGCGAGGTGGGCTACCTCCAGCTGCTGTCCGACGATCCCCGCGAGCCGCTGCGCAAGGCCTACCTGGTCGGCAACCAGCCGGGGATCTCGGTCGGATCGATGCTGCCCGAGACGAAGGCCGTCATGCTCGACGGGTCACCGTGGTCGTCGGCCGATGCCGCCGGCAAGGTGATGCTGATCAACTACTTCGCCACGTTCTGTCCGGTGTGCGGCACCGAGCTCCCCGACGTCCAGGAGCGCTTCTACAACAAGTACCAGGACCAGGGCCTGGAGGTCGTGGGTCTCAACGCCCACGACAAGGTGGAGCAGATCGCCGCCGTCGACGACTACCGGCAGAACCTCGGCATCACGTTCCCCCTCGGCATCGAGGAGACCAAGACGTACGCCGGTCTGCAGGAGAACTTCGTCGGCCTCAACCCGTTCCCCACCGACGTGATCGTCGGGAAGGACGGGCGCATCGAGTACATCGCGCGCGAATACGACCCGGGTGCGATCGAGACGACGATCAAGAGGCTCCTGACCCTGCCGTGAGGTGGCGAGTCCTCACGGCAGGCTTCGCTGCCGCCCTCGCCGTTACCGGCTGCGGCGACGCGGGCGGCGGCGGGGCGGCCGGCGATGCCGCCGCCTCGCCGGGCATACGCGGCGTGCTCCGCGACGAGAAGGGCGCCGCCCTCGCCGACACCGAGGTGCTGGCCTGCCAGACGACCATCTGCCAGTTCGGGGTCACCGACGGGCGCGGGGCGTTCGTGTTCCCCATCGACGCACCGGCGAAGGTCGCCATCAAGACACGCGAGGACCTTGCCGCCGTCCCGCCACGCGGGTCGGCGCTGTACCCAGTGCAGCTTGGGCCCGCCACCAGCGTCGACCTGCACGACGTGCACGTCCCGACCCTGCCCCATGTGGTGCCGCTGGCCGAGGACGACGGGGCGCAGACGATCGCGGCCGGCGACGGCCTGGAGCTGACCCTTCGCCGCCGCGATCTCGTCTCCAGCGGCCACGCCCTCACCGGCGTGGGTGCCCGCGCCATCGGATCCAATCGCATGCCGGACCTGTTGGGGCTGGGCGCCGAGGAGGTCGTGGCCTGTTACGCGCTGCACCCGTTCGGCGTCACCAGCACCTCGCCCATCGCCGTCAGCGCCCGCACCACCATCCCGCCGGGTGTGGCCCTGAAGCTCCGCACGATCAGCGACATCGACGGCACACTGTCGGAACCAGTGCCGGGAACCTCCGACGGGAGGTTCATCACCACCCCGCCGGGCACGGGAATCGCCAGCCTCACCTGGCTCGTGATCACCCGCTGAGAGCCGCCGGTAGGTGCAGTGGTCGGTCGTATGCCACCATCGTGGGGGACGTCGCTGGTGCACGAGGCGGGAGAGCGCGGTTGGCCCTAGCCATTTTCGAGGCCGTCGACGACGGCGGACAGCTGGTTTCGCGCGTCCGTCAGTTCGTGGCGGAGGAGGTGCGCCGCCTGGGCCGGCCCGAGCTGGTCGACGACGCCGTCCTCGTGGTCAGCGAGCTGGCGGCGAACGCCATGCTCCATGCCGGCGGCATCGCCGGCGTCCGGCTGACAGAGCGCGGTGACGCCGTCCGTATCGAGGTGCACGACCACACCCGGGTGCCCCCGGTGATGGCCCGGCAGTCGGTCGACGCCATGACGGGCCGCGGGCTGCGCCTCGTGGCCTCGCTGGCGTCGCAATGGGGCGCCGAGCCGACGGAGTCGGGGAAGCTCGTGTGGGCCGAGCTGTCCCCCCTCCACACGCACACGGCGGCGATGAGCGTCGACGAGGTCATCGCCATGTGGGACGACGGCGCCGCCGTCGACGCTGCCGTGCCCGTGACGCGCTACCACGTCTCTCTCGGCGACGTGCCGACGCCGCTGCTCCTGTCGGCCAAGGCGCACGTCGACAACCTCGTGCGGGAGTTCACCCTCGCCGCGCGCGGTGCGGAGACCAAGGTGAGCGGCGAGCTGCCGCCGCATCTGGCCGGTCTCATCGAGACCGTCGCCACGCGCTTCGCCGAGCCGCGGCAGTCGATCAAGCGGCAAGCCCTGGTCGCGGCGGCCGAGGGCCGCTCGCACGTGCGCCTGGAGCTGGACCTGCCCGCCAGCGCCGCCGACGCCGGCGAGGAGTACCTCCGGGCGCTCGACGAGGCCGACTCCTATTGCCACGCCGCCCGCCTGCTCACCATCGAGACGTCGCCGCGTCATCGCCTGTTCCGGCAGTGGTACGTCGGCGAGCTGGTCTCGCAGTTGCGGGCCGCCTCGGCCGGGATCGTCGCGCCTCCGACGCAGTCCTTCGAGGACCGTCTGCTGAACGAGTTCGACGCCGCCGCCACCGCCCAGGCCATGTCGAAGCGGGTGACCAGGCTGTACGAGCTCTCCGCCGCCCTCTCGAGCGCCGCCTCCCAGGAGGCGGTCGCCGCCGCCGTGCTCGAGCAGGGGGTGGCCGCCCTCGGCGCGTCCGGGGGAGGCGTGCTGCTGTCGACGGAGGCCAACCGCCTGTCCGTCCCCGGAACCGTCGGCTACGACGAGCCGACGGTCGACCGCCTGCGCGACGAGTCGCCCGACGCCGAGCTGCCCGCCGCCGTCGCCCTGCGCACGGGACAGCCGGTGTGGATCGAGTCGCGCGAAGAGCGCGACCGGAGGTTCCCGGAGTTGCGCGACCTCGAGAGCAACACGCTGTCGATGTGCGCCGTCCCGTTGGTCATCGGCGACCGTTGCCAGGGCGCCCTGTGGTTCAGCTTCTTGCGATCGCGGCTGTTCGACGAGGACGAGCGCCGCTTCGTCCTCGCTCTCGCCGCTCAGACGGCGCAGGCGTTCGCCCGCACGGAGCTCAACGAGCAGCGCTTGGAGTTCAGCCGCCGGTTGCAGCTCAGCCTCCTGCCCCGGCGCTTCACACCGCCGCCGCACATCGAGCTGGCGGGCGTCTACCGCTCCCTCGGCGACGGCACCGAGCTCGGTGGCGACATCTACGACATGTGGGCCATGCCCGACGGCCGCTGGGGGGTCACCATCGCCGACGCCTCCGGGACCGGTCCGGAGGCCGCTGCCCTCACGGCCATGGTGCGGTTCAGCCTGCGGGCCCTGGCCACCGCCGAGGCCGTTCCGGTGGCGGTCGTCGACAATCTCAACCGGGCCCTCCTCGGCGCAGAGGTCGGCGGGTTCGAGGGTGAGCGCTTCTGCACGGCCCTGTTCGGGGTGATCACCCCTGGGCCGACGTCGACCGTGACGCTGGCAGGAGGCGGGCATCCGTCGCCCATGGTCCGCCGGGCCGACGGCACCATCGAGGAGATCGCCGTGGGCGGGTCGCTGCTCGGCGTCCTCGACGAGGTGACCTTCGCGTCGGCGGAGATCACGCTCCGGGACGGGGACGCGCTCGTGCTCTACACCGACGGGGTCATCGAGGCCCGCCGGCACGGCACGATGTTCGGCGTCGAGGGGGTCCGCGCCGCCATCGCCGGCGCACCCTTGGGTGCCGACCCGCTGGCCCGGGCCATCGAACAGGCCGTGCTCGACCACACGGACGGCGTCGTCAGCGACGACCTTGCCGTGCTCGTCATCCGGTCGGCCGTCTCGGACGAGTAGTGCCGGCGCCGGGCGTGCGGCTGCCCCGGCGGCGCCCCAGCAACCCTGGATCGGATTCACACGCAATTGCCAGGATCGTGGCGCATCCTGGAGGTCATGGCGGGCCGGCCCGTCCGGCGACGAGAAGGAGAAGACATGGAAGGCGACAACAGGACTGAGGACCCGACGACCGAGGCGGCCGACGCTCGAGGGCGACGGTTCCGATCCGGCATCGTCGCCGCCGGCGCCGCCTTCGGGCTGACCCTCGCCGGACTCGGCGTGGCCGCCGGGCAGACCGACGGGCCGAGCACACAGCCCGACCCCGGGCCCGCCGTCGCTCCGGCCCCGGGCCCGGGCGGTCCCGGCGTGCGGGGCTTCCGCGGTGGTCCGGAGCACCACAAGGGCCCCGGTTTCGGCATCCACGGTGAGTTCACCACCAGGGCACCCGGCGGCGGCTACCAGACCGTGGCCACGCAGCTCGGCGAGGTCACGGCCGTCAGCGCCTCGTCGCTCACGGTCAAGAGCGAGGACGGGTTCAGCCGGACCTACGGCGTGGACGACAACACCATGGTCAACGCCGGCAACGACGGAATCGGCGACGTCGCCAAGGGCGACCAGGTTCACGTGATGGCTCTCGTAGCCGATGGCAAGGCCAGCGCCGTCGACGTGCGCGACCTCACCCAGGACGCCAACCTGCGTGGCCACTGGGCGCCCGCCCCCATGCCCCACACGGCGCCGGGTACCGAGCCGGGCTCCACCACTACCACGACCAGCTGAGAGCCGCCCGTTCCGTCATGAGGAGGCCGCCGCGAGGCGGCCTCCTCACGCGCGAAGAGGCGGGGACGGGCGGCCGGTGCCGTTTCGCCCGCCCCAGGCGGCGGGTACAAGGGCGTTCGTGCCGTCGCCTCCGTGGACCGGGACGACCCCCTGCGGCCGGTCCCGGTGAGCCTGAGGCCCGCTCGCCGCCGCCATCCCGAGGTCCACCGGCTCGATCCGTCCGACCGGCGCCCGGCGGCATCGGGCGCCCGTCGTCGGCTGCCGCCGAAGCGGTCAGCGACGCTCTCCGTCGGGGGTCGAACCGCTTCGTCGCCCGACGCCGGCGGGCCGGCGCCCTCACCCTGGCGGCGATGGGCTCGCTCGGCGCCGTCGCCACCTACCAGCTCGGGCTCGTCGAGCACCTCCCCGAGCCGCCCGGGCGCTGGCTCGATGCCGACCGCGTCGTGGTACGCCTCGGGGGAGGCGTACCACTACCTGAAGACGCCCGACGCCGCCCTCGGGTTGCTGAGCTACGCCGTCACCCTCGTGCTGGCAGGGATGCGCGCCGATCGCGACCCGTCGACCCAGCCCTTCCTCTCACTCGCCTTCGGCGCCAAGGTCGTCGCCGACGCGGCGGGCGGGCTGTACCTGACCCTGGAGCAGGGCTCGAAGCACCGGCGGTTCTGCTCGTGGTGCCTGGGGGCGACCGCCTTCAGCATGGCGACCGTTCCCCAGGTGCTCCCCGAGGTGCGGGCCGCGTGGAGCACGCTCCGCAGCCGCTGAGCCCGCCGGCCGGCCCCGGCCGGGCAACCGAGGCCGATGGGCGCCGAGGGGCGCTGCCCCCCGCCATCGGGTCCCACCGGCTCGTCTCCGCCGGCGGCTCGGCTGCACTCGTCACGCCCGACGGCGAGGTCGACCCGGTACCCGCCCGACGGGCGCGACGGGTTTGCCGGGCGGGAAGGCGCGTTCGTCCCCATGGGGGCCTGGGCGGTGTCGGCCCTGGCCGCCGTGGGGCGCGTCGACGAGGCGCGCGAGCGGCTCGACCGGCTGTGCGCCGTGCTGCCGCCATTGCTGGCCGAAGAGGTCGACCCCGCCACCGGCGCCATGCTCGGCAACGTCCCGCTCGTGTGGTCCCACGTGGAGCTGGCCCGGGCGCTGTACGTCGTCGAAGCGGCCGAGCGGCGGGCCCGGTGGGGCGCCGCCGGCCTGTGGGTATGGAGGATCGGACGGTACCTGCGCCTCCGGATGCGACCGGACAGGACGACACGGCGCGGGACGAGACAGCACGGGGAGGAAGCGGGATGAGCATCGGCCGCGGCACCACGGTGGTCGTGACGGGCGCCAGCTCCGGCATCGGCCGGGCGACGGTGCGCCTGCTGGGCCAGCGCGGGGCCGGCGTCGCCCTGCTGGCCCGCAACGTCGAAGCACTGGAGGCGGCGGCCAAGGAGGTCGAGGCGGCGGGCGGTCGTGCCCTCGTCGTGCCCGTCGACGTCGCCGACGCCGAAGCCGTCGCTGATGCGGCCCGGCGCGTCGAGGAGGAGCTGGGGCCCATCGACGTGTGGGTCAACAACGCCATGACCGCCGTCCTCGCCCCCGTGTCGGAGACGTCGGCCGCCGAGTTCCGCAGGGTCACGGAGGTGACCTATCTCGGATACGTGCACGGCACGCTGGCGGTGCTGCCGAGGATGCGGAGCAGGGATCGAGGCGTCATCGTGCAGGTCGGCTCGGCCCTGGCGTACCGGTCGATCCCGCTCCAGGCCTCGTACTGCGCGGCCAAGCACGCCGTCAAGGGATTCACCGAGGCGTTGCGCTGCGAGCTGCTGCACGACCGGAGCAACGTCAAGGTCACGATGGTGCAGCTTCCCGGGGTGAACACGCCCCAGTTCGAGCAGGTGAAGACCACCCTGCCGAAGCACCCGATGCCCGTTCCACCCGTGTACCAGCCCGAGGTCGCCGCTCGCGCCATCGTGTGGGCCGCCGAGCATCCTCGCCGCCGCGAGGTCTACGTCGGCGGTCCGACGCCGCTGGTCGTGTGGGCAGGCCGGCTGGTGCCCGGCCTCGTCGACCGCTACCTCGCGGCCACGAACTACAAGGCGCAGCAGGCCGGCGACCCCGTGGATCCCGACAGGCCGACATACCTGTGGCAGCCCGTGCCGGGCGACCGGGGCGCCCACGGCCGCTTCGACGACATCGCCCACCCCCGCAGCCTCCAGTTCGCGGCGGCCGCCCGCCGCCGGTCGGTGGCGTTCGGCGCCGCCGCCGGGGCGCTGGTCGTCGGCGCCGCCGTCCGCCGGAGCCGCTCCTGAGGTCTAGTTGCGGATGCGCCGGCGGGCCGCGTCGCGTGCCCGGTCGACGAGCCCGGCGCCGGCCCCGGCGGCCAGGTTGCCCGGCGGCGTGTCGGGGGAGCGGGGGTGCGGCCGGGTGGGAGCGACCTTCTTGGCCTTCTCCAGTGCGTCGCCGATCTCGGCCAGAACCTTGCGACCGAGGGCCTGGCGCACCTGGGGGAACAGCTCGCTCTCCTCTTCCTCGACGTGATGACGCGCGTTCTCGATGAGGACGGTCATCTTGGCGTGGAACCGCTCCTCGTCGGGCTTCATGCTGTCGAGCTCGGACGCCACCCACTTGACGATGTGATGCTCCTCGAGCGACTCGAGGACGTGCTCCTCGGCATCGGGGACCGACTCGCGGACGGCCGGGTAGAAGACCTGCTCCTCGATGGCGGCGTGGACGGAGAGCTCCCGGATGATCTTCTCGGCCAGCTCCCGCTGCGCCACCATGGCTCCGGGGCCCGCCTTCTCGAACTTCTTGAACAGCGACTCGACGGTCTTGTGGTCCTGCTTCAGCAGCGTGATGGCATCCATGCACGTGGACATTCCCCAACGGCCGCGCCGTTACCCACCGCCCTGCTCCTGCGCCCCATCGCTGGTCGCTGGTGCGGCGGTCAGCTCCGTCGGGCCAGGGCCTGCCACTCCTCGGCCAGCCGGCGCCGCTCGCGGTCGTCCCAATCGTCGCCGTGGCGGTCGTCGTCGCCAGCGCCGTTGCCCGAGGCCACCGACGTCGACGGCGTAGGGACGGCGGTCCCAGGGCCATGCTGCGCCGACTGCCGCTCGAAGCGGCGCGGCGATTGCTTCTCCCGCCTGCCTCCGGCCGCAGGTGTTGCATCGGCCGGGCGAGGCGGAGCGACGTCGCCGGCCATCACCGCGCTCTGACGCTCCAGCTCGGCGTTGAGCTCGCCGCCGACCATGACGGCCAGTGCGCTGAGGTACAGCCACAGGAGCAGGACGACGACCCCGGCGATGGACCCGTAGGTCTCGGCATAGGACCCGAAGCTGGTGACGTAGAACGAGAACAGCAGCGAGGCCCCCAGCCAGATGGCGGCGGCCAGGATGCCACCGGGGCTCACCCATGCCCAATGCGGCGAGTCCCGGTTCGGCGCCAGGTAGTAGAAGGCCGCGAACAGCGCCGTCAGCGCGGCGAGCGCCAGGCCCCACCGGGCGATCGTCCACACCAGGACGAACGCGCCGCCGAAGGGCAGGTTGTCGCGGATGGCGTCTCCGAGCGGCTGGCCGAAGACGATGAGCACGGTGGCCGCGCCCCCGAGCACGGCGGTGGCCACCAGCAGTTCGAAGGCGACGAGGCGCTTCTTCACGAACGTCCGGTCCTGCTCGACGTCGTACGCGACGTCGAGGCCCACCTGCATGGCCGCCATCCCGGCCGAGGCGCTCCAGAGGGCGACCCCGACGCCGACCAGGGTGGCGACCACGGCAGCCCCGTCCGACTGGGCGCCCGCCTTCGCCAAGGCGTCGGTGAGCACCCGCGCCGCGTCGCCGGGCAGGATCGTCTTGATGGCGTCGCTCACGGAGGTGATCGTCGCGGCGCGGGCGTTGAACAGGCCCATCAGGCCCACGAGGGCCAGCAGGGCCGGGAACACGGCGAGGAACCAGTAGAACGCCATGCCGGCCGAGATGATGCTGGCCCGGTCGTCCTTGAACTCCTTCACGGCCCGCCGCAGGCTCTGCTTCCAGTCCGGTGGGGAGAGCTCGAGCGGGGAGTCGGCCTCCGCACCCTCCCCCGTCTGGGGAGGGATCTCCTGCTCGTCACGCGCGCTCACCTGCGGGCTCCTCTCAGCGAACGGCAGCCCGCGCCCGGCGCGTGGTGGTGCCGCCGTTGGCTTTACTTGCGGCCGGCTTCCGCCGCGCCCGTGCCTGGCCGGTCGTGACGGCGGCGGCGTCCTCCGCCTTCGACTTCACCCTGCGGGTGGCGGCCCGCGCCTCGCCCTGGACGTCGTCGGTGGCCGCGCTGGCCTCCTCCTTCACCTGTTCGGCCGATCCGCGCGCGTCCTCCTTCACCTTCTCGGCCAGCAGCATCGCCTCGTCCTTCACCTGGGTGGCGGCGCCGGTGGCGCGCTGGCGCACCTCGCCGATGCTCTCCTGGGCCACGCCCTTGAGCTCCTCGGCCACCCCGCGCCCGGCCTCCAGCGCCTGCTGCTTCACCGGCTCGAGGCGCTCCTTGGCTTGGCCGCTGAGCTGGCGCTCGCGCTCGGTGGGGGGGATCCGGGATGCGAGCAGGAAGCCGCCACCGAAGACCACCAGCCCGGCGACGAACGGATTCTCCTGCGTGCGCTGCCGCAGCGACCTGGGCGCGGAACGGGCCTGGTCGGACACCGACCCGGCGGCGTCACCGGCACGGGTGGCGAGGCTGCCCGCCGCGTTGCCGGCACGAGAGGCCGCCGAGCTCGCCGTGTCGCCCGCACGCGACGCCAGCTGCTTGGCCGGCCCGCGTCCGTTGCCGCTGCGGGCCCGGGCCGACGGGAGCTCGAACCCGTCGTCGGAGGCGTCGTCCGCACCGCCGTTGCCGACGATGGCGCCGCGGGCGCTACGGATCCCGTCGCGCACGATCCGCATGGGATTGACCCGGTACTTCACGTCGTCGACCTTCTCGGACACGTTGGTCTTCACCCGTCCCACCACCTTCTTGGGGGCCACCCGGTCGCCGATTGCTTCCAGGGTGTTGCCCAGCTCGTCGCGTGTCTGCTCGATGTCGCGCTTCACGTCCTCGGTGCGCCTAGCCATTCCAGCTCCTCGTCATCGGGCGCGAGGGCGTGGTGGAGGCGCCGCGCGAAAGGGATCCCTTCGCCACCTCCACGTCGTCGCGCAGGGTCTTGATCGTCTGCTCGGGCACCGGCTTGAACGACGCCAGCTTCTTGCGTCCGGCCGTTGCCATCAGGCCGCCGATGACCGCGAACAGCAGTCCGACGGCGAGGAAGGCGAGCCCCGTCGGGATGGCCTCGGCCAGACCCCACGCCGCCGCGAAGGCGAGCAGCAACGCCGCGAAGAACCCGGCGACGCCGGCGGCGGCCAGGAGCGCACCGGCCTTGGTGGCCTTGGACACCTGGTCCTTGGTCTCCAGCTTGGCCAGCTCGACCTCCTTGCGCAGGAGGTCCTGCACCTGGCTGGTCATCTCCGAGAACAGCTCACCGAGCGGACGGTCGTCCACCGGCGGGTCGGCGTAGTGGTTGGCGGTCACAGCGCGATCCCCCGATCGGTGCGGATGCCGGCACCGGCGCTCGCCAGCTCGCCGCGCCGCCCGACCGGGCGGGCGCGGACCGGCTCGTCCAGCTCGTCGAGCTCGTCCTCGCCGCCGCTCGACGCCCGGACGAAGCGGCCGACGCCGAAGCCGGCCACGGCCGCCACCATCAGGAAGGCGGCGGGCCGGCGGCGGGCGAAGCCGCGCACGTCGTCGAGCAGCGCCTCGAACTCGCCGGCCTCGACGTCGTCGGCCAGGCCATGGATGCGTTCTGCGGCGCTGTGGATCTTCTCGGCACCCGAGGTGAGGTAGTCGCGGAACGCCTCTGCGTCACCGGTCGCACACGACGCCAGGGTCTCGGTGCTGCGGGCCAGCTTGGACAGTCCGTCGGCCGCCCGCCGCACCTGGACGTGGGCCTGCTCGGCGGTCCGCGACCGGGCCTCGTCGACCAGGGCTCGGGTCTGGTTCGCCAGCTCGGCTCGGACCTCGGTCGCCTGCGACTTGATGGTGCCCGTCAGCTCCTTGGCGTCGGCGCTGGCGGAGCGGGCCACGGCCTTGGTCTGGCTCTTGGCGACCCGCGCCACGTCCTGGCTGCGGGACTTGGCCTGGTCGGCCACGCGCTGGCTCTCGTTTGCCGTCGCGCTGGCGACCCGCTTGCCGTGACGCGCCGAGGTCGACGCCACCTGCCGGGCCGAGCCGGTGCTCCGGGGGCCGGAGCCGGGCGACCGAGCGGACGAGCGTGCCGTGGCCGGGCCTCGCGTCGCTCGCTTGGGCGGTGTTGTCTGGGTTGGCATGGTCGACCTCCTCGGAAGACAGCTGGGAGCCCGGGTCTGCCCGTCGCAGGTCGCCGGCTCAACGCGTGATGTACCCGGCGCGACGCCACGAAAACCCTGTACAGGCAGGCCTGATGCCCGCGCGCCGGCTTTCCGGGGCGGATCCCCTTTCGAGGATCCGCGTGCGGTTGTCCAGGGCCGTTTCCGGGTAGGGCGCGAGATGCCCTTTTCGCCATTGCCGGCTGCACCGGCCCACGGCGCCCTGCCGGACGTGGTCCACACCGTGTCACGCCGGTGCCGGCGGCTGCGCCCCGGCGAGGGTGGCGCGCCTGCCAACGGGGCAGGATCGCCCGCCCCGTGTGCGGGTAAGGAGAGGTGATGGGGGACACAGGCGAGGAGGCTGCGAGGGCCGCCGGCACCGCCACAGCAGGTGAACCCGGCGCCGGGGGGCAGGCCGAGGGGGAGGGCGAGCGCCGGCAGACCGTCGCCGTCGCCGCGGCCAAGGGTGCCGCCGCCGGAGCGGTGGCCACAGTGGCCATGAGCGCGTGCATGCTCGCCGCCCAGAAGGCGGGGCTCATGGGGCGCCAGCCGCCGGCGCACATCGTCCGGGCCGCCACCGGGCGCAAGGTCGACGGACCGCCGCTGTCGGCCCTTTCGATCGCCGCCCATCTCGGCTTCGGGTCGGCCACCGGCGCCGTGTACGCCGTCGCCACGGTCACCGGCCCGCGCTCGGGGACCTGGCGGCGGCCCTCGGCCGACCCCCGCACCGGCATGGCGTTCGGCCTCGCCGTGTGGGCGGTCAGCTACGCCGGGTGGGTCCCGGCCCTCGGGATCCTCGACCCGCCGTCGGAGGACCGCCTCGGGCGGCCGACCTCGATGGCCGCCGCCCACGTCGTCTACGGCGCCGTGCTCGGACGCCTGCTGAGTGGCGGTCGGCCGCAGAGCCGTTCCTGAGCCGGACCCGGGTCAGCGGCAGTCGACGCACAGGTCGGAACCAGCCACGAACTGGCCCGGCGCCTTGTGCATCCGGCACGACGGGCACAGCCGGGTGACGTCTGTCCTCGTCCTCGGCGGCGCGACCGCCTTGGGCTTGGCCGCCTTGGGGGGGCGGGGTGTCGCCGTTCGGGGCGGCCGGGCCGCCTTGGCCGGACGCGACGGCGCCACCGGCGGTGGCGGGGGAGCGGGGATCGGGAAGGGCGGGTCCTCCAGCATCAGATCGGCCTCGAGGAAGGCGTCGTCCACCTCCTCGGGCACGTCGCCGTACCAGTTGCCCGTCTCGAACCGCGTCGGGATGCGCCCCTCCGTCCGGAAGTAGTGGTTTGGCCGGGAGCCGGCGCCGAGCCGGTAGCCGACCACCCATCGCCGGCCCTTGGTCCACCGCACGAGGTACAGCTCCGGGTTGCGCCACACGCCGGCCGCCACCCCGGTGGCCCCGTGGGCGGCGGCGCCGACCGGGGACGCCTCCTCGACCAGGCCGAGGGTGCGCAGAACGGCGCTCCCGGGATCTCCCTTCACCGGGTTGACCAGGCTGATGCGCCGGCCCTCGATGGCCACTGCGAGCCCGTGCCCGCTGCGCAGCGCCTCGACCGCGTCCGCCATCGCCTCGTCCACCTCCTCATGTTGCCCCGGTGACTCTCGGAACCACCACGTGAGCCCGCGCGCCGCGCCGGTCCCCGACCGGTTCGAGGAGACAGCGTTCGACCTGGTCGTCGTTCGCGTCGGCCGAGGCGTCGATTCCAGAGCTGCAGACGATCCGGAAGCCCGAGATCCGCACGTGCCGTCAGGAGCAGCCCTCCGTGAACCCCACCTCCGGGAGACGACCCGCCCGCATGCTGGTGACCTTCGTGCCGTCGGTCTCGGCGACCAGCCGGAACCCGGCGTCGGCAGGGTCGGTGGGTACGAGCGTGAGGTAATGGCCTCCGAGGTCGTAGTCGTGGGCCGTGACCCGCAGCCGACCCCCGTAGCGCCGCTGGGCCTCGGCCTCGGTCTGGCCGATGGCCACGCCTTCGGTGGTGGCGGTTCCGCCGGCGGTGACGTCCGCCCGGGCGACCGTTCCCGCTGCCACCATGAACGAGAGGCCGTCGAAGCCGGTGGCCGGCGCGTAGAAGGTGCACTCGTCGGTTGGCGCGGTGACCGGCTCCAGCGGGCGCCCGAGGGCCTGGGCGGCGGCCTCGACCGTCATGCCGACCCGGACGAGGCCCAGGCCGCGGATGTCGAGGCGGAGGTCCTCGACGGCGACCGTCGAGGGTTGGGCGGCGGTCGTCGACGCAGCGGTGACCGGCGTGGTGGTGGTCGTGACGGCGGGCGTGCCGCCGCCCGAGCAGGCGCCGGCGACCGCGCCGGCGAGAACGCCCGCGCCGGCGCAGATGCGGCGGGCGAGGATCCGGCGGGCGTGCGGCCGGCGGGACGTCACCCCTTCGTCGTGCCCGAGCGCGTGCCCGCGCCACGCCACGGACGATGCAGGCGCGGCAACCCCCGGCCTGGCCCGGTCGAGCGTCACGGGTTGCGCATCATGAGCCGCAGCTTGGGCCCGAGCCACGGCTTGCGGCCCCAGGCCAGCAGCTGCCCCTTGGCGATCGCGGCCCACTGGCTCCGGCGTCCCCACATGACGTCGAGCAAGGCGGCGGGGTCGGCGAGGATGTGGCAGTCGACGCGCCGGCCGGTCGGCTCGGCGACGCTGACAGCCCCGTCCTCGAACACGAAGTGGGCGCGCCCGGCGCCCTTGAGGCGGACGTCGTAAATGGCGTACACGCCCTTCGCCCGCTCCTGGTCCACCAGCGAGCGGCGGTCCATCTGGG
The DNA here is from genome assembly GCA_036262515.1 of Acidimicrobiales bacterium. Lineage (GTDB taxonomy): Bacteria > Actinomycetota > Acidimicrobiia > Acidimicrobiales > JAHFUS01. The sequence goes on from DATAIT010000057.1 coordinate 60,610, forward strand.
CGATCACCGAGAGGAAGAAGCCCTGGATGATCAGCGCCGCGTGCCGGCCGTCGGTCGCCCACGGCCGGCCGGCGGCGCGGGCGATGTCGGCGCCATGGACGACGGTCTCGTTCAGCAGGTGGCACGTGAGGGTGCACAGGTCGACCTGGACGCCCTCCACCATCCAGGCGTGGCGCTCGCCGCCGGAGCGTCCCTCGCACTCCCGGAAGAACACGGCGGCCCGTTCCTCGATCCGGTCGGCCAGTACCGCAGCCCTGCGCTCGCGGTCGTTCTGCACCGCCCGTGTCGTGGTCGCACCTAGCTCCCACACGTCGGCGCCCATCGAGCGCCCGGCGATGTCGGGCAGGACCTCGTACACCGGAGACAGGTCGTCGCGCGCCAGGGCGGGAACGGCGAGCCAGGCCTGCGACAGGTGCATGGCGACGTCGCCCAGGTCCCATGCCCCGACGGCGCCGCCGCTGGTGTTGGCGACGGAGCGCAGGAGGGCGACGACGCGGGCGACCTCGCCGCGCAGCGCGTCCTGTGCCTCGGCCCAATCCACCGCGTACGCACTCGCCACGACCGCCCTCGATCCCGGAGGAACCTCCGAATCGGCGCAAGTTACCTCTCGTGCTCGGTGGGGGGCAGGCGTACCATGCCGGTAGAAGCGAAAGAGGGTGAGGCCCATGCGCCGCTACCTCGTTGTGTCGAACCAGACGCTCTCGAGCGAGGCGTTGGTCGACAAGGTCCGCACGTGCCGGGCGGCGGCCGGGCACTGCCAGTTCCATCTGGTCGTGCCGGCCACCCACGGACACGAGCACCTCACGTGGACCGAGGGTCACGACAAGGCGATCGCGCGCGAGCGGTTGAACGCCACGCTGGCGCGCCTTCGCGAGATCGGAGCCGCGGTGGACGGCGAGGTCGGCGACGCCCGTCCCCTCGACGCCATCGCCGACGCCATGCGGGGCCGTCCGCCGTTCGACGAGATCCTGCTCTTCACCCACCCGCCGGGCCTCTCGCGGTGGTTGCACCAGGACCTTCCGCACCGCGTCCAGCGCCAGTTCGCCACCCCGGTCACCCATGTGGTTGCGGAACCGGCGACCGCCTGACGGGCGACCGGGACCCGGCTACGGGTGCGACGGCGCCGGCGGCGCCCCTTCCAGCATGAAGGCCAGATCGTCGACGTAGCACCAGAACCAGTCCTCGCCCGGCTCGAACGACCGGACCAGCGGGTGCTCGGTCGCGCCGTAGTGGTGGGTGGCATGGCGCCCGGGCGAGCTGTCGCAGCAGCCGACGTGGCCGCACCGCTGGCACACCCGCAGGTGGACCCAGTCGTGGCGCCCGGCCGCCAGGCAGTCCTCGCACCCCTCGGCACCGGGGCTGACCGGCTCGATCGTGTCGACGTGGTCGCAGCTCGGCATGGCCGGGCTACATGCCCTTGACGAGGCCGACGCGATTGCCGGCCGGATCGGCGAAGAGGGCCAGCCGGGGCCCGCCCGGGACGTCGGTGGGCGCCAGCAGCGTCTTGCCGCCCGACGCCTCGATCGTGCGGAGCGCGGCCTCCAGATCGTCGACCTGCACGTAGACCGTGACCGAGGGCCCACCCTCCATGGCCGGCCCGACGCCGCCGCCGATGCCACCCTCGGCCGCCTTCACCATGCCGTACTGCATCGGGTTGTCGGCGTCGATCTCCCACCCGAAGGCGTCGGCGTAGAAGCGCTGGAGGATGTCGCCCTCGCCACCCATGATCTCGAAGTGCACGACCGGCTTCGCCATGAGGACCTCCGTGTTCGGATGCCGGCAAACCGTATCGGGCCGTCCCGCCCCCGTCGCCCCGCTACCCGATCGCGTCGAGGATGCCGTCGACGGCCGCGAGCATCGCACCGTCGAGGTCGAGGCCGGTCCCGGCCCGGTCGGCGTCGACGATGCGCTCGTCGGCAGGCACCACGCCGGCGAGGGGGACACCGAAGCGGGCCGCCGCGTCCGTGCACGTGGCGACGTCGTCCCCCGACGTCTTGTTGCCGACCAGCGCCACCCGGTCGATCCCGTGGGCGAGGGCCACGCCGACCACCCGCTCGGCCGTCACCGACGACTTCCGGCTCGGTTCCATCACCACCAGCAGCACGTCGGCATGGGCCACCGTGCCGCTCGGGCGCTCGAGGTGATCGAGCCCGGCCTCCATGTCGACCACGGCGAGGTCGGCGTGCTCGTCGAGGGCCTGGGCCAGCAGTCCCCGCGCCGACACGTGGGCCGGGCACCAGCACCCGCCGGGATCGTCGCTGGCCGACATGGCGTGCAGCAGGGTGACGCCCGACGGTGCCGGGATCCCGAAGCCCCGAACGAGCTGGTCGGTTGTGACGGACCCGCCGCCCCGGCCCGCTGCGAGCGCCCGCGGCACCGGGCGGACGCGGTCGACGCCCGCCTGTCCGAGCCCGAGGCTGAGCCCCAGGTTCGGGCTGACGTCGGTGTCGACGGCCAGCACGCGCAGACGCCGTGCCGCCGCCGCCAGGGCCAGAAGGGCGGACACCGTCGTCTTCCCGGATCCGGTCTTGCCGGTGACGCCGACTCTGATGGCTACGTTCCTCCTGCCGCCCGACGGCTGTCAACGTAGCGCCGGCCGGCGCGGGGATAGATGCGCTGAAAACATCCGGCTTCCGGATGTATTCAGCGCATCTTCCGGAAGCGGGGCCCGTCGAAGCGCCGCCGGCCGGGGGTCGGGCGACGCCGGCGGGGCGGAGCAGGTCGGGGTCAGGCGGCGCCGGCGAAGCGGAGCAGGTCGGCCATGGTGAACCGGCCCGGCTCGGCCGACGGCAGCTCCGGCGTCCACGTCGGCGACACCCGGAGGAACGAGGTCGGGTCGCCGGCCAGCAGCCCCACCAGGACCTCGGCGACGATGCGGCCGCCGGTGGGGCCGAGGCGGGTGCCGCCCTCCAGCCGCTCCGCCTCCCGGAGGAGGTAGTACCACAGCGGCGTCGGGCCGGAGAGCCCGAGGTCGCCGTGGGGCGCCGACGTGCCCATGGCGGCGGCCACCGCCTGCCCGGAGGGCAGCGACAGCGACCTGCCCCGGAGCATGTTGAGCAGGGCGAGCGACCGGCGGTCCCGGTCGATGTTCTGGGGAAGCTTGCGCATGGGGCCCGACAGGCGGGTGTCGATCTTGCGGCTCGGCTGGGGTGCCGGCCCCCCGAGGGCGAAGAAGTGCTTCCACTCCACCGTCCACCGCCTGGGCAGTGGGCGGAAACCGCCGAGGTGCTGGAGCGGGTTGGGGATCCGGATGTCGGTGAGGATCGGCAGCGGCTCGATGGCGTCGTTGATCCGGTAGACGTCGCGCACCTGGCTGTGCCCGAAGCGGTAGGCGGCGCCGGAGAACTCGACCGGGATGAACGGCTGCGACCGCCACCGGAAGAAGGCGAGCGCGGCCGACGCCTTCCCGGTGGACGGGGAGCGGACCAGCACCGAGTCGAGCACCTCGGAGCCCACCAGCCGGCGGAGGTGGTCGTCGACCACCACCCACTGGTAGTGCCAGCAGGTGAGCCGCCGGGCCTCGGGCAGCAGCTCCTCGTCGGGCACGAACTGCATGCGGAGGTGGTCGACGACGGCGTTGTGGAAGCGGATGAAGGCGAGGTGCAGCTGGGCCACGATGACGTGCACGTCGTTGCGAGGGTCGCCGATGAGCGCCCGCCCCTGGTGGTTGCGGGGCAGGTCGACGGGTTCGTGGATGGCCGCCGCGTTGCGGCCGACGAGCAGCTTGGCGGGGTCCTCCTCGTCGTAGAGGTATGGGCTGTCGACGCGGCCCGCCCCGTAGAGCGAGTCGAGGTCGAAACGCGGTGTGCGGGCGTTGTGGAGGCCGTCGGGGTCCCGGATGCGGTCGTGGCTGGAGACGGGGTCGAAGGTGATGTCGTGGTCGACGAACTGGCCCAGGTAGGTGTAGCCGGACGGGATGTCCGGGTTGTCACCGGCGGCACCGGCGGGCGCCTCGCCCATCGAGTCGGCCAGGGCGGCCAACTCGGCGTCGGGAGGAGCGAGCGGAGCCAGCGTGCGGAACATGCGCCCGAAGCGCCCCGTGTTGGTGGACGAGCGGGGCACCACGTCGATACCACGCGGTCGGTTGCCGCCGTGATGGTCGCGGCGGGCGCCGGGCACCGGTGCACCGGCGGTTGCCTCCGTGCTCATCGGACCTCCCGGTCGAGTGGCCGCGTCCCTGCCGGGGCGAGAGTGTTGCAGACCCGAAGGCCGGAGGGAAGACTGCGCGCGGTGCGCTTTCTGTTGCCCGCCAGTTCCGCGTCTCGGCGGGCGCTGATCGCGCTGCTGCCCCGGGTCAGTCGTCGCCTCACCGTGGCGGTCGTCGCCGTGACCGTGGTGGCCGCCCTGCTGCCGGCCGCCTTCATCGTGGCGACGGGCGCCCTCGTGGGTTCCGTCCCGCAGGCGGTCACGGACGGCTTCGACTCACCCGTCGGGCATCGCCTGATCGCCACGCTGCTGGTGGTGGCGCTGATCTACGTGCTCCAGCAGGCGCTCGTCGCCCTCCGCTCGATCCTGGCCAGCGCGCTGGGCCGGCGGGTGACGGCCCACCTCCAGGAGCTGGTGATGGCGGCCACGCTCGATCCTCCTGGCATCGGCCACCTCGAGGACCCCGCCGTGCTCGACCGCGTGAGCATGGCCCAGGGCGTGGGCCCGTCCTCCACGTCGGGGCCGGGCGGCGTCACCCCTGGCTCGGCGGTGGCCGGGCTGGTGGACCAGTGGGGTCGCCGCATCCAGGGCCTGGCCGCCATGGTCATCGTCGCCCGCTTCCGGTGGTGGCTCGGCGCCCTCCTCCTGGTGGGGGAGACGGCGAACCTCCGGTTGTACTCCCGCGCGTATTTCGGGTATCTCGAGGTGGCGATCAGCAATGCCCAGGAGCTGCGGCGGGCCTCGTACTTCCGCACCCTCGGGCTGGAGGCCGACGCGGCCAAGGAGACGAGGATCTTCGGCCTCACCGGGTGGGTCCGCGACCGCTTCGAGCGGCACTGGAGCACCGCCATGGCGCAGGTGTGGGCCCGCCGGCGCAAGGAGGCGCTGGTCCAGGCCGTGCCGCTTCTCATCGAGCCGGCCGTCGCCTTCGTGGCCGTCCTGGCCCTCGGGTCGGCCACCGTGCACGGCGAGATCAGCCTCGGCGAGCTGGTGGCCTACGTCCAGGCCGTGCTCGGCGCCGCCGTGTTCGCCTACCTCTACACCGAGGACCTCCAGGTCGCCTACGGCTGCGGCTCGGTGCCGCCCGCCCTCGAGCTCGGCCCCCATCTGGCCTCCCACCCGGCCGTGCAGCTCCGGGGCAGTGCGCCGGCGGGGGACCTGCCGAGGCGGGAGATCCGCTTCGAGGGGGTGAGGTTCCGCTACCCGGGTCGCGACACCGACGTGTTCACGTCGCTCGACCTCACCATCCCCGCCGGCCGCAGCCTGGCCGTCGTGGGCCGCAACGGCGCCGGGAAGACCACGCTCGTCAAGCTGCTGGCCCGGCTCTACGACCCCACCGGTGGGCGCATCACGGTGGACGGCATCGACCTGCGCGACCTCGACCCCTCCGGGTGGCAGGAGCGGGTGGCGGCCATCTTCCAGGACTTCATCCGGTATCCGCTCAGCGCCGCCGACAACGTGGGGTTCGGCGCGTTGCGCCGCGCCGGCGACGTGGAGGCGCTGGAGCGGGCGGCCCGCCGGGCCGGGATCGCCGACGTCATCGAACGGCTCCCGTCCGGGTGGGACACGGTGCTGTCCCGCCAGTACCGTGGCGGCGTCGATCTCTCCGGCGGCCAGTGGCAGCGCGTGGCGCTGGCCCGGGCGCTGTTCGCCACCGACGCCGGTGCCGGCGTCCTGGTGCTCGACGAGCCCACCGCCAACCTCGACGTGCGGGCCGAGGCCGAACTGTACGACCGCTTCCTGGAGCTCACGCGCGGCGTCACCACGTTGGTCATCTCGCACCGCTTCTCCACCGTGCGCCGGGCCGACCGGATCGTGGTCGTCGAGAACGGCCGGGTCGTCGAGGAGGGCACACACGCCACCCTCGTGGCGTCGAGCGGCGGGTATGCCGAGATGTTCGCCCTCCAGGCGGCCCGGTTCGCCACGACGGCCGGCGACGGCGGGCCGCGGGAATGACGACCGAGCCCGGACGGACCGGGCCGCGGTCCGCGTTCCGGGCGGCCCGGATGGTCTTCAGACTGTCGTTCCGGGCCGATCGGTGGCGCACCTGTGCGTCGTTCGCGTTGAGCGTCGCCGAGGCGATCGGGGTGGCTGCCCTGGCCTACGGCCTCAAGC
>DATAIT010000058.1 GCA_036262515.1 Acidimicrobiales bacterium
CCTGATCGAGGCGTGCGGCGTCGTGGAGGACACCTTGCCCGTCGCCGCTCTCGCCGGCGCCCGCGAGGCGTTCCTCACCTCGACCACCCGCGAGGTGCAGCCCATCCGTGCCGTCGACGGACGGCCGCTCCCTTCCCCGCCGGGCCCGCTGACGTCGGCGGCGGCCGCCGCCTTCGCCGCCCTCGTCGCCGCCGACGTCGACCCGTAGAGCGAGCGCGTTCCGGTCGCCCGAGGGCTCGTCCGGCAGGCGCTTCAGAGGGGGGCGGCGCGGAGGTGGACGACGTCGCCGGCGGTGACGGTGCGGATGCACATCCCGACGTCGACGAGGAGGTGGCCGTCGTCGGTGATGTCGGCCGCCGTGCCCGTGAAGGACTCGTCGGCCAGCTCGACCCGGACCGTCCGGCCGAGGGTCGTGCACGCCCGGCGGTGGTCGGACGCCACCGTGGCCCAGTCGCCATACCGGCGCGACAGCGCCGGCAGCAGGTCCGACAGCAGCGCATCGGCGTCGACGGCCCGGCCGGCCGCCTGCTCGACAGACACGGCGCCCGGGGGCCACGGGGCGGTGGCCGACACGTTGAGGCCGAGCCCGACCACGACGGCGTCGCCCGAGGCCTGGGCGAGGATGCCGGCCAGCTTGGCGTCACCGACCACCAGGTCGTTCGGCCACTTGAGGCCGGGGACGAGGCCGGCCACCGCCGCGCAGGCGTCGCGGGCGGCGAGGGCGACGGCCGCCACGGCCAGCTGCCGGCGGGCGGGGGCCAGCGCCGGCCCCGGGCGCAGGAGCACGGACACCAGCAGCGACGAGCCGGGCGCCGCCTCCCACGCACGGCCGTGACGGCCCCGCCCGTCGGCCTGGAAGCCGGCCACCACGACGATGCCCTCGGGAGCTCCGGCCGCAGCCAGATCGAGGACGACCCGGTTGGTCGAGTCCGTCTCCGCCAAGCGGCGGACATCCCAGTCGATGCGCTAACCATAAGCGCCATGCCCGCCACCGTCCTCGTCGCCAACAGGGGGGAGATCGCCGTCCGGGTCATCCGCACGTGCCGCGAGCTCGGCGTGCGGGCCGTCGCCGTGTACTCCGACCTCGACCGTGACGCCCTGCACGTGCGCCTGGCCGACGAGGCCTATGCGCTGGGCGGCGAGGCGGCGGCCGAGAGCTACCTCGACGTGGGCAAGGTGCTCGAGGCCGTCCGCCGCAGCGGCGCCGACGCCGTCCACCCGGGCTACGGGTTCTTCTCCGAGAACACCGACTTCGCCCGGGCGGTGGCGGCGCAGGGCGTCACCTGGGTGGGGCCGCCCCCCGAGGCCATCGAGGCCATGGGCGACAAGGTGAGCGCGCGCCGGACGGCCGAGCGGGCCGGCGTACCGGTGGTGCCGGGAACGTCAACCCCCCTCACGTCGGCCGCCGAGGTCGTCGCCTTCGGCGAGAACCACGGCTGGCCCGTCGCCATCAAGGCGGCGTTCGGTGGTGGCGGTCGCGGCATGCGCGTCGTGAGCGGGTCGGACGAGGCCGAGGCCGCTCTTGCGGCGGCGCAGCGCGAAGCACAAGCCGGCTTCGGACGCTCGGAGTGCTACCTCGAGCGCTACCTGGCCCGCCCCCGCCACGTGGAGGTCCAGGTGCTCCTCGACGCCCACGGGGGTGGCGTCTGGCTGGGCGAGCGCGACTGCTCCATCCAGCGCCGCCACCAGAAGCTCATCGAGGAGACGCCGGCTCCCGGGCTCGGCGACGACCTGCGAGCCGCCATGGGCCGGGCCGCCCTCCATGTGGCCCGCGAGTGCGGCTACGTCAACGCCGGCACGGTCGAGTTCCTCGTCCAGGACGGCGAGTTCTTCTTCCTGGAGATGAACACCCGGCTCCAGGTGGAGCATCCGGTCACCGAGATGGTCACCGGGCTCGACCTCGTCGCCCTCCAGCTCCACATCGCCGACGGCCGGCCCCTCGCCTTCACCCAGGAGGACATCCGCGTCGACGGCGCGGCCATCGAGTGCCGCGTCAACGCCGAGGACCCCACCGGCGGGCGCTTCCTGCCGAGTCCCGGGACGATCACGCGGTTCCGCCCGGCGGGCGGGATCGGCGTGCGGGTGGACGCCGGGTACCAGGAGGGTGACGTGCTCCCCGGCGCCTACGACAGCCTCCTGGCCAAGATCGTGGCGTGGGGCCCGGATCGCGACACGGCCCGCCGGCGTCTGATCCGCGCCATCGAGGAGACCGACATCGAGGGGGTCGCCACCACCATCCCCGCCCAGCTCGCCATCCTCCGTCATCCCGACTTCCAGGCGGCCACCCACTCCACGAGCTGGGTCGAGCAGGAGCTCGACTTCTCCGATCTCCCGGCGCCGCCCTCCACGCCGGTCGTCGGCGAGGTCGAGCAGGGCGGCCGGGTCCGCCGCGACGTCGACGTCGAGGTGGACGGTCGCCGTTACCAGGTGCGGTTGTGGGTCCCCGAGGTCGTGCCCCCGGCGCGGGTCACCGGCCCGGTTGGCCGGGCGGCCACCGCCGCCGTCTCCGCCGGGGCCCGCCTCCGCCCGCGGGCCCGGCCGGCGGCGCCCACCACCTCGACCACCAGTGGCACGGTGACGGCGCCCATGCAGGGCACGGTGATCGTGGTGTCCGTCTCGGTCGGCGACACCGTGACGGCCGGCCAGTCGGTGTGCGTGCTGGAGGCGATGAAGATGGAGAACAACGTCACCGCCGAGCGCGACGGCACCGTCACGGAGGTCCGGGTTCAGGCGGGCGACACGGTGGGCGCCGGCGACGTGATCGCCGTCATCGACTGACCGACGCCGGCCGCCTATTCGGCCGCGTCGGACAGCGCCTCGGCCAGTGCCGGGTGCACGAGCACGCTCTCGACGATGTCGCTGACCTTGAGGTGGGCCGTCACCGCCAGAGCGATGACCGAGATCAGCTCGGAGGCCCCTCGCCCGACGATGGACCCGCCCAGCACCACGCCCGTGGCCGGGTCGGAGACGATCTTCACGAACCCTCGCGGGTCTCCGTCGATGAGCGCCCGCGGGTTCGACGCGAACGGCACCTTGGTCACACGGATCTTGCGGCCGATGGCGAAGGCGTCGGCCTCGGCCAGGCCCACGTCGGCGATCTCCGGTTCGGTGAAGATGGCGCTGGCCGCCTTCTCGTAGTCGAGGTGACGGTGCTGGCGGGTGTGCATGCCCATGACGTGCTCGGCGATCTTGCGCCCCTGGGCCGTCGCCACCGAGGCCAGCGGGAGCTTCCCGGACAGGTCGCCGCCGACGTAGATGTGCCCGACGTTGGACTGGCAGTGGTGATTGCACGGGACATAGCCGCCCGGGTCGACGGTGACGCCGGCCGCATCCAGACCCAGGTGCTCCGAATTGGGCACCGAACCGATGCACAGCAGGGCGTGCGACCCGTGCGCCGAGCGACCGTCGTCGCACCGCACGATCACCTCGTCGCCGTTCCGCTCGATGGCCTCGGCGCGTGCGCCCTTGAACAGGCGCACGCCGGTGCGCAGGAAGTCGTCCTCCAGGGCGGCTGCGACCTCCGGATCCTTCTGGGGCAGGACCTGCTGGCGGCTGACGATCAGCGTGACCTGGGCCCCGTACGACCGGAACATGTGCACGAACTCCACGCCCGTCACGCCCGACCCGATCACGATCAGGTGCGTCGGCAGGTGGGGCGGCGGGTAGGCCTGGCGGGTCGTCAGGATGCGCTCCCCGTCGGGCTTGGCCCACTCGGGTATCCGCGGGCGGCTGCCGGTGGAGAGGAGCACGGCGTCGGCTTGGAGCTCGTGCACGCCGTCGGCCGTCTCGGCCACGACCTGGTGCGGCCCCTTCATCCGGCCCGAACCGTGGAGGACCCGCACGCCCTGGCTCTCGAGCAACCCGCACACCGACGCGCGCAGGTGCTCGGAGACGGCGGTGATGCGCTCCCGCAGGCCCTCGAGATCGACGGACGCCTCCAGCCGGGCCAGCCCCATGCCCTCGGAGCGGTGCACCAGCGACAGGACGCCCCCGGTGGCGATCATCGCCTTCGACGGGATGCAGTCCCACAGGTTGGCGGCGCCGCCCATGACGTCGCGCTCGATCACGGCGACCTCTGCCCCCAGGCTGGCGGCATGGGTGGCGGCCTCGACGCCGGCCGGTCCGGCGCCGATGATCACGAAGCGTGTCGCCATGTGCTGCGAGGCTACCGGCGCGACGCCCGGCGGGCCGGGTGCTCGGCGGCCATGGCCTGCGCCCTGCCACGGACGGCACACCTCCAAGTTCGACCGAATTCCACCTTTCCGGTAGATTTCCGACAGGTCGAGCGTTACGCTGGAGACGTCAGGAACCGGGGGGCGGTGTGGGGCCCAGCGGCGCAAGAGGCGCTCGCTGCATGCCGACGGCGGGTCGACCCGATCAACCGAGAGGGGAGATCCATGCAATGGAAGCGCAGACCCGAACGCGCCGTATCGGCCATGCTGTTGGCGGCGGTCGTGCCCGTCATGCTGGCGCTCGAGGCGGTAGCGGCACCGCAGCAGCCGGCAACAGGCGGGGTGACCGAGGGCGACGGACTGGTGTTGGGCACGACGCATGCGGCGGCGCCCGCCGAGTCGGCGGAGGCGCGTGATGCTCGTGTCGCACGGCAGATCGCGGGCCGCGAGCAGCTCGCCGAGCGGGCCGGGGATCCGGCCGCCGGGCTCAGCGAACGCAACGAAGACTCCGTCCCGTCGGGGGGCGAGATCCAGCTCGGGAACGGAGACGTCTCGGAGGACGTGTCCGAGGCCAACGCGTTGGGCCGAAACTTCCGGAACACGGTCGCCCAGACGAAGAGCAGCACGCTGGCCGAGCCGGCCACGGCGAAGGACGACGTCGAGGCGATCTACATCGGCAACAACGGCTGGGTCTCGCGCTCAGCCAACAGCGGCAGCACCTGGACATCGGAGCCGGCACCATCAGGGCCGACCGCAGCCCCGTTCGTGTGTTGTGACGCCGACGCGCTGCACCACTCGGGTCTGGACACCACGTTCTGGAGCATGCTCTACCTGAACTCCGGCGGGACCCGAGGGATCGTTCGGATGTTCGTCCGCCGTGCCACCATCGCCGGTGGCAACGACTGCTTCTACGACTTCGATCCCGGCGTGAACCGCGTGGCCGACTACCCGCACATCGGCGTCAGCAGCGGGCAGTTCTACCTCATGACCAACGTGATCGACACCAAGGGCACGTCGTCGCAGAGCGACGACACCTGGGTACATGCGCGGGTGATCCGGGTGAACGCCAGCCAGATGGCGAACTGCTCGAGCACCCTCACCCAGACGTCCTTCATCCACGTCGGCACTGTGGGACAGCGGGTGTTCACGCCGGTCGAGAACGCTACGACCACGATGTACTGGGGCGCCATGGAATCGTCCACCAGCTTTCGCATATTCAAATGGGCGGAATCCGCGGCCGCGCCCACGCAGACCGTTCGGTCGCTGCCGCATGGGTCGGCCTTCACCAACCCGGACTGCCGGGGAGGAACGGGCAACTTCGACTGGATCGAGAAGTCGACTGCCTTCAGCGCTGGCGGATTCCGCATGCGGGGCGCCGTAGGTGGCGGGAGGATCACCTGGATGTGGAACGTCAATCGTGACGCCAGCCACCTTCAGGCCCACGTGCACGCGGCCACGTTCCGCGAGTCCGACCTGGTGCTCATCGCGTCGCCGCACATCTTCAACCAGGACACGTGCATCGCATTTCCCGTTGTCGGAGGCAACTCCCAGGGGGACCTCGGCGTGAGCTTCGCGGCCGGCGGGAAGTTCGGCGGCGGTGGCTCCGCGGCCCAGGGCTTCGTCATCGTGGAGGACGAGACCAGCGCCGGCGTCACCTTCAACGGGCTCAGCGCCACGTTGACCGCCAGCGGCACCCACAACCGCAGCGACGCCCGCTACGGCGACTACTTCACCATCGACCGAAACGAGCGTTGCCCGCTGAGCTGGGTCGCCACGAACTACGCCCTGCTCAACGGCAACACCTCCGCGTCGAACGTGAACGCTCGCTACGTGGAGTTCCGGAGCAGCTTCGACCCCTCCTGTCCGTAGATTCGGCGACGGGTCACCTCGGTGGCCCACGCACCGACGCGCGGATCCCTCGTCCCGGCGAGGGATCCGCGTGCGTCTGGGAATGCCGGCTGGCGAGCGCCTCGTCGTCGACCGCGGGAGGGGCTCCGAGGCTATCGGCGGATCAGCCGCCGGGCTCGTGGGTGCCCCACTCGGCGCGCAGGACGTCGGTGACCTCGCCGAGCGTGGCCCGGGCCCCGAGGGCCGCCTTCATCGGCTCGAGAACGTTCGTCGTCCCCCGCGCCGCCGCTGCGACGTCGGCCAGCAGCGGGCCCAGTGCGGCGGCGTCGCGCTCGGCCCGGACGTGGCGCAGCCACTCCACCTGGCGCCGTTCGAGGTCGGGGTCGGCGGGCAGGAGCTCGGCCGAGACGGCGTCGTCGTCGCAGAACCGGTTGACGCCGACGACGACCTTGGCGCCGCTGTCGACGGCACGCGCCGACGCATACGCAGCCCGCTCGACCTCGTCCTGCAGGTACTCCGACTCGATGGCGGCGACGGCCCCTCCGAGGGCGTCGATGCGGCGGAGGTACTCGTCGGCCGCCGCCTCCACCTCGTCGGTGAGCGCCTCGACGAAGTACGAGCCGGCCAACGGGTCGGCGGTGTCGGCCACGCCCGACTCGAGGGCGAGGACCTGCTGCGTCCGCAGGGCGAGGCGGGCGGCTCGCTCGGTCGGCAGCCCGAAGGCCTCGTCGAAGCCGTTCGTGTGCAGGCTCTGGGTCCCGCCCAGCACGGCGGCCAGGGCCTGCACGGTCACGCGCACGACGTTGGTGTCGGGCTGCTGGGCCGTCAGCGTCGAGCCACCGGTCTGGGTGTGGAAGCGCAGCTGGGCCGACCGGGGGTCCCGGGCCCCGAAGCGCTCGGTGACGATGCGGGCCCACATCCGCCGGGCCGCTCGGAACTTGGCGACCTCCTCGAACAGGTTGCTGTGACCGTTGAAGAAGAAGCTCATCCGGGGAGCCACGTCGTCCACCGACAAGCCGGCGCCGATGGCGGCGTCGAGATAGGCGATGCCGTCGGCGAGGGTGAAGGCCAGCTCCTGCACCGCCGTCGAACCGGCCTCTCGGATGTGGTAGCCGGACACCGAGATGGTGTTCCACGACGGCAGCCGGCGGCGGCAGTAGTCGAACAGGTCGGTGACCAGGCGCATCGACGAGCGGGGAGGGTGCACGTAGGTGCCGCGGGCGACGTACTCCTTGAGGATGTCGTTCTGCACCGTCCCGCGGATGCGCTCGGGGGCCACCCCCTGCTCCTCCGCCACCAGCTGGTACAGCAGCAGGAGCACGGCGGCGGTGGCGTTGATGGTCATCGACGTCGCCACCCGTTCGAGGGGGAGACCGGCGAGCATCCGCCGCATGTCGTCGACCGTGTCGATGGCGACGCCGACCCGGCCGACCTCCCCCTCCGCCCTCGGATGATCGGAGTCGTAGCCCATCTGGGTCGGCAGGTCGAACGCGCACGACAGGCCTGTCTGCCCGGCGGCCAGCAGGAAACGGAACCGCTGGTTGGTCGCCTCGGCGTCGCCGAAGCCGGCGTACTGGCGCATCGTCCAGGGCTTGCCGCGGTACATGTCCTCGTGGATGCCGCGCGTGTAGGGCGGGGAGCCGGGCCTCCCGAGCTTCTCGGCCTCGTCCCACCCGGCCAGGTCGGCCGAGGTGTAGAGCGGGCGGACCTCGATGCCGGAGTCGGTCGTCCGCTGGTGCTGTCGGTTCTCGTCCGGGGGCACGCCGCTCAGTGGACCACAGCGGCGAGGCGCCCGGCGGGCCGCCCTACGCGGGCGGCGCCTGCACCGGGTGCGGCATGCACAGGTCGTCGTACTCGGCGATGACGATGGGACCGGCGTTCGGCCCGCACGCCGGGCACTCGGGGTCGCGGTGCACCTTGAACGTGCGGAACGACTCCTCGAGGGCGTCGTACGCCAGCAGGCGCCCGATCAGCGGGTCGCCCAGGCCCAGCAGCAGCTTTATGGCCTCCATGGCCTGGATGCTCCCGACGATGCCGGGCAGGACGCCCAGCACGCCGGCCTCGGCGCACGACGGCGCCATCTCGGCAGGCGGTGGCTCGGGGATCATGCACCGGTAGCACGGCCCGTCGTAGGGCGCGAACACGGTGGCCTGGCCCTCGAACCGGAAGATCGACCCGTGCACGACCGGGATGCGCTTGAGGAGCGACGCGTCGTTCACGAGGTAGCGCGTTGGGAAGTTGTCGGTGCCGTCGACGATGACGTCGTAGCCATCGATGATGTCGAGGATGTTGTCGGCGCCGAGGCGCACGTCGTACGTGGCGACGTCCACGTCGGGGTTGATGGCGGTGAGGGTCTTCTTGGCCGAGTCGACCTTGCGCTCCCCCACCCGGTCCATGTTGTGGAGGATCTGGCGCTGGAGGTTGGACGCGTCGACCACGTCCATGTCGATGACGCCCAGCGTGCCCACACCGGCGGCGGCCAGGTACAGGGCGGCCGGCGAGCCCAGGCCGCCGGCGCCGAGCAGGAGCGCCTTGGACTCGAGCAGCTTCTGCTGGCCCTTCTCGCCGACCTCGGGCAGCAGCAGGTGGCGCTGGTACCGGTTGCGCTGGTCGCCCGACAGCGTGCGGGGCACGCTCCAGGGCCGGCCCTCGTCCTTCCAGCGGTTGAAACCGCCCATGACGTTCACCACGTCGGCGTACCCGAGGTCCTGCAGGGTCTTCGCCGCGAACGCCGACCGGAACCCGCCGGAGCACATCACCATCACGGGCTTCGACTTGTCGGGCATCTTGCCCTCGACCTGGCCCTCCAGGTGGCCACGCGGGATGTGGACGGCGCCCGGGATGGCGCCCTGCTCGTACTCGTCGGGCTCCCGCACGTCGAGCAGGGTCGCCTGGCCCAGGCGGGAGTGGGCGGTGGCACCGTCGATCTCGGTGATCTCGGCCTTCACCTTGGCGAGCAGGTCACGGGATGTGGGCACGGGGGACGACCAGCCTTCCGGAGCGGTTCCTGTTCGTAAACCCTACCTTCCAGGTCGGCATTCCCGTAGCGTCCGCCGGATGGAGCTCTCGGAGGTCCTCCGCCGGCGGCGGATGGTGCGCAGCTTCGACGACCGCCCACTCGCGGCTGGGACGGTCGACCGGCTGCTCGGCGCCGCCATCCGGGCCCCGTCGGCCGGCTTCACCCAGGGATGGGCCTTCGTCGTGCTCGAAGGGGTGGACACCGAGCGCTTCTGGCGCCGCACCCTCCCGCCGCCGGAACGGGCCGGCTTCCGCTGGCCGGGCCTGCTTCGGGCGCCTGTTCTGGTGCTGCCGCTGTCGAGCCGCCAGGCGTACCTCGACCGCTACGCCGAGGCCGACAAGACGCCGGCCGCGCTGCACGACTCGGCCGCCTGGCCGGTGCCCTACTGGGACGTCGACTGCGCCTTCGCCACCATGGTTCTGCTCCTGGCGGCGGTGGACGAGGGCCTGGGGGCGCTGTTCTTCGGAATCTTCAGGGGCGAGGCCGAGGTGCTGGCCGACCTCGGCGTCCCGCCGGAGTTCTGGCCCATCGGGGCCGTCGCCCTCGGCCACCCGGCCGGCGACGACCCGCCGTCGGCATCCGTCGCCCGCGGCCGCAAGCCCCTCGACGAGGTCGTGCACCGCGGCCGCTGGTGACGGCGCGCCGGCGGGCCGTCGCCGGCCGCCGGGGACCGGCTCGGCCGCCGGCGGTCCTCAGCTGGGCCGGCGGCCGGTGGCGAGGAAGACGGGCGCGAACAGCAACGGGCGCTTCTCCGACCCGTCGAGGCGGGCGAAGGCCGCCTCCCAGCGCGCCACGTCGTCGGCGGTCGCCGCGCCAGACGCCACCATGGCGTCCCGGGCCGCCCACCCCGGCGAGCGCATGCCGGCGGGGAACTCGATGATCTGGTAGCGGCCCTCGAAGTGGGTGACCTCGAGCCCGGCACCGGCGAGGAGTTCCGCCAGGCGCAGCCCGACGGAGAGGTCGTTGCCGCGCTTTGCGTGCCACCCGTGGTACGTCGTGTTCAGGTGCTCGATGTCGGGATCCGACGGCCGCGAGCGCAGTGCGCCGAACTCGATGTCGACGAGGAACACGGTGCCTCCCGGACGGACGAGCGAGGCGACATGGTCGACGATGGCCTGCTCGCGCCCGCCGTTGTGGGCGAGCACGTGGCGCACCATGGCGACGTCCACGCTCCCGGCGGGCAGGCCGGTGTCGGCCGCGTCACCCTCCGCCACGGTCACGTTGCCGACGCCGGCCAGCTCGCAGGTCTCTCGGGCCGACGCCACCGCCTCCGGGTCGCCGTCGACGGCCAGGACGCGCCCGGCAGGGCCGACGAGGCCTGCGAGCACGGCCGAGACGGCGCCCGGCCCGCACCCCACGTCGGCCACGCTGGCTCCCTCGACGATGCCCGCCGCCGCCCAGAGCTCGCCCTCTGTGCGCAGCGCCGTCTCCGCCATCAGCCGGTAGCGACCACGCTCCTGGTCGCTCAACCGAAGCGCGTACTCGGTCATCTGTGCCTCCCCGTCCGGTGTCCCGCCCGTACCGTAGAACGTCGCACACCCGGAGGGGCGGGGCGGCGGACGCCCCGCCGGTGCGAATTGCCCCTTGACACCGGTCGGCCGCTCTGCATGAAATACATTGAAAGAGCTTCCCCCTCGCTCTGCTGGCTTTCCCACTTCCGTGGAGGCTCTCCCATGGCCGCGCCGCTCGTCCCCGTCCCCTCGCCCGCCGCCGAGACGCTCGCCATCCGGCCCTGGCCCGACCCCGTCATCGACTCCCTCGGCCATGACCCGCGGTCCCACTACGTGGAGACGTACTGGCTCGGCATCCTCGGCCCGTCGACCACGTGGCTGCTGCGGCGGCTGGTGTTCGGCCTGGAAGCCAATCCCGCCGGCTTCGACCTGCCGCTGGCCGAGACGGCCCGGTGCCTCGGGTTGGGGGACAAGGGCGGGCGCAACTCGCCGTTCATGCGGGCGCTCACGCGCCTGGTGCAGTTCGACCTGGCCCAGCCGCACGGCGACGCCCAGCTGGCCGTGCGCCGGAAGGTGCCGCCGCTGAACCGCCGGCAGGTCATGCGCCTGCCGGCCGCCCTCCAGACCGAGCACGGGGCCATGCAGGAGGCCGACCTGCGGACGCCGGCCGTCGACGGGCTGCGCCGGCGGGGCCGGCAGCTGGCCCTCTCGCTCCTCGAGCTGGGCGAGGACCTGGAAGCGGCGGAGCGCCAGCTCCTGCGGTGGCGGTACCACCCCGCCCTGGCCCGGGAGTCGGCGGCGTGGGCCTGGGACCGCCACCGCCGGGCCCTCCGGGCCGCCGACGCCTCCGACGCCGCGCTGGAGCCGATGCCACACTTCGACGCGCCACCGCAGGGCGCCGCGTAGCCGGCCGGCGGCTCGGGGGGTCTCCTCGAGGGGGAGGTGGTCGGACGGCTAGGGAAGGAAGACGGGGGGCTGGAAGGGCTCCGAGCCGCTGAGGTTGTTGCTGGCAATGCCCACGATGGGCTGGTTCAGCTTGATTGCGCCGGTGGAGCCGAGGAACTCGGCTCCACCGAAGGCGAAGATGCCGCCGTCGGACGCGACGAGCCAGTACCCGTCGCCGAGCGGGGTGGCCGCCATCCCCACCACCGGCTGGGCCAGCTTGATGGCTCCCGTTGAGCCCCTGAACACGGCGTCGCCGAAGGCGAAGATGCCGCCGTCGGCTGCGACAAGCCAGTACCCGTTCCCCGACGGTGTGGTGGCCATGCCCCCGATGGGCTGGGCCAGCTTGATGGCTCCCGTTGAGCCCCTGAACACGGCGTCGCCGAAGGCGAAGATGCCGCCGTCGGAGGCGACCAGGAAGTAGCCGTTGCCCGAGCGGGTTGTGGCCATGCCCCGGATCGGCTGGTTCAGCTTGATGGCCCCCGTTGAGCCCCTGAAGACGGCGTCGCCGAAGGCGAAGATGCCGCCGTCGGAGGCGACCAGGAAGTACCCCTTGCCGGACGGCGTGGCGGCCATACCAACGATGGGCTGGTTCAGCTTCAGGGCACCGGTGGAGCCGTAGTAGGTCGCAGCACCGAAGGCGAAGATGCCGCCGTCGGACGCCACCAGCCAGTAGCCGTCGCCGCTCGGCGTCGACGCCACCCCCACGATCGGCTTGTTCAGCTTGAACCTGCCGGTGGAACCGAAGAACCGGGCCCCGCCGAACGAGAAGATCCCACCGTCGGACGCCACCAGCCAGTAGCCCGCCGTTCCGCGATTGAGGACGTTGACCGTCTCGAAGCTCGAGTAGGTGATGTTGCCCTTCCCCGCCACGGAGACCACGTTGCCGGCCTCGTTCACGCTCAGAAACTGGGCGTCGATGTTCAGCTTGTCGGTGCCGGCGCCGCCGTCGAGGTTCAGCTCGACGCCCACGATCGGCATGACATTCACCGCGTCCGAGCCGTCACCTGCGGCGACGGCGACGAACTCCACGGTCCCGACGTCGAGGGCGAACGTCCCGAGGTTGGTACGGGCGAACGCAAGCCGCGATCCGTTGGGACCGAGCGTGAACACCTCGGCGGAGGCCGACCCGTTCACCTGCACGCCGTCGACGCCCTCACCGCCCTCGAGGAGGTCGGAGCCGTCGCCGTCGTTCCAGATGAGCACGTCGCTGCCGCCCTCGCCGTTGACGGTGTCGTCGCCGGGCCCGCCGGTGATCGTGTCGTTGCCGTCGCCGCCCTTGATCATGTCGGCGCCGGCGAAGCCGCTGATTTTGTCGTTGCCGTCGTCACCGCTGATGGTGTCGATGCCCTCGGCGCCGACGATGGTGTCGTTGCCGGTACCGCCGTCGAGGTCTAGCAGGATCAGCGGGGCGAGCCGGCCGCCGCCGTGATGCTGTCCTCGCCGCCCAGCGAGTTGACGTCGAGACCCTCGACGGTGCCCATGTCGATGGTGAAGGGCCCGGCATTGGTGCGGGCGAAGGTGACGCGGGGCGCCGTCGGGGTGATGGTGAGGACGTCGGCCACGCCGGCACCGTTCACCTGCTGGACGTCGGTGCCGGCGTTGCCGTCGACGACGTCGGAGCCGTCGCCGTTGTTCCAGACGATCCCGTCGTTGCCGTCGTCACCGTTGACGGTGTCGTTGCCGGTGCCGCCGGTGATGGTGTCGTTGCCCCCGAGGCCGTCGATCGTGTCCGCGCCGGCGCCGCCGTTGATCGTGTCGGCGAACAGCGACCCCTGGATCGTGTCGTCGTCGCCGCCGCCGTTGATGATGGCGCCGGTCATGGTCGTGAAGCCGTTGCCGGTGGTGACCAGGGAGAGGTTGATGGCGTTGGCACCGGTACCGCTGGTGACGACGATCGAGGTGATCGCCGAGCAGAAGGTGGAACCGCTCGTGGGATCGGCCCCGTTGACCTTCACGACGCTCCCCACACACGTGACGGCGATGGCGTCGGCCGGCGCGTCGGTGGTGATGGTGAGCACGCCGTTCGCCACCGTGCCGGTGACGGCGGCCGCCGCAGGCAGGGCCATCGCCACCATGGCGACGAGACCCACCACCGCGCCGAGCGCAGGGAGTGCCACGTTCGGAGCCATAGACGCTGCCTCCTCGGGCTATTTCATCCTGCTTCGGGGCGAGAACCTAGCCGCTGGGAGTGGCCGCCGCCGGGCTCCCGCGAGGCTGCGCATGAACTCCTTCGACCTGCCGCTGGCGCCTCCCGCGCCCGGGGCGGCGTGAGGCCGCCCGGTCCCGTTCTGGTAGGCATCAAGGGATGAACTACCGCCGCCTGGGCCGTAGCGACCTCGAGGTGTCCGAGATCAGCCTCGGCTCCTGGCTCACCTACGGCTCGGCGGTGGACACCGACCGGGCCAAGGCGTGCGTCCGCCAGGCCTTCGACGTGGGCATCAACTTCTTCGACACCGCCAACGTCTACGCCCACGGGGCGGCCGAGTCGTTTCTCGGTGAGGCACTGTCGGGCGTCGACCGCTCGTCCTACGTGCTCGCCACCAAGCTGTTCTTCCCGATGTCGGACACCGACCGCGGCCTGTCCGCCGCGCAGGTCGCCAAGCAGTGCGACGCCTCGTTGCGGCGCCTCGGCACCGACTACGTCGACCTCTACCAGTGCCACCGGTACGACGCCGACACGCCCCTCGAGGAGACGATGGGCGCCCTCACCGATCTCGTTCGCCAGGGCAAGACCCGGTTCATCGGCTTCAGCGAATGGTCCGCCGACCAGATCCGCTCCTCGCTGGCCGTGCCCGGCGCAGAGCGCTTCGTGTCGAGCCAGCCCCAGTACTCGATGCTGTGGCGCCAGCCCGAGGCCGAGGTCTTCCCACTCTGTGCCGAGGAGGGGATCGGCAACATCGTCTGGTCGCCGCTGGCGCAGGGGGTACTGACGGGCAAGTACGCGCCGGGCGCGCCGCCGCCGGAGGACAGCCGGGCGGCCGACCCCTCCGTCGGGCACTGGATGGGCCGCTGGCGGAGGGACGACGTGCTCGGAGCGGTGCAGGGGCTCCTGCCGATCGCCCGCCAGGCCGGTCTCACGATGCCCCAGCTGGCGCTGGCGTGGACGCTGCGCCAGCCCGTCGTGTCATCGGCGATCATCGGGGCCAGCCGTCCCGAGCAGGTCGTGGACAATGCCGGCGCGTCCGGCGTCGTCCTCACCGAGGACGTGCTGGGCGCGGTCGACGACGCCCTCGACGAGGTCGTCGGCTGACGGCCCAGGACCGGCCCGCCGTTGCCGTGACGGCATGGGACGACGTCCAACGCGACTTCAGCGCCGGTCGCGGCGGGGCACAGTCGTTCCCCGACGTCGACCGCGGGACGCTCGTGGTGCTGCCGTCGGCCACCTTCGCCGTCAGCGAGCTGCGCAAGATCACCGGCATCCAGTACTACGAGGAGCGGCTCCTGTGCACGACGCTGCTCCTCGCCCGGCCCGACCTGCGCGTCGTGTACCTCACGTCACTGCCGGCGGACGAGGCCATCGTCGAGTACTACCTGCGCCTGCTCCCCGACCCCCGGGGCGCCCGCCGCCGCCTGGTCCTGGTGTCGCTCGACGATCCGTCGCCGCTGCCCCTCACCGAGAAGCTGGTCCACCGGCCGGACACCGTCGAGCAGATCCGCACCCTGGTGGCGCCCCACCCACCCGCATCGGTGCTTCCCTTCAACATCACCGCCGCCGAGCACGCCGTGGCGCGGGCGCTGCACCTGCCGATCACGGGCCCGCACCCCGATCTCGTCGCCCTCGGGTCCAAGACGGGATCCCGGCGGGTGGCCCGGCGAGCCGGCGTCCCGGTGCTCGACGGCAGCGAGGATCTCTACTCCCTCGACGAGGTGGAGGGGGCCGTCACGAGGATCCGGGCGCAGCGCCCGGACGCCGAAGCGGTCGTGATCAAGCTGAACGACGGCTTCTCGGGCCAGGGAAACGCCCTCATCGACTTCGCCGGACTGGCCTCGCCGTTGCCGCTGTCGACCACGACCTTCTGCGCGGCGGAGGAGTCGTGGCCGGCGTTCGGCGCCAAGATCGCGTCCGGGGGCGCCATCGTCGAGGAGCTCGTCCGGGTCGACGGGGTGGTCTCGCCCAGCGCGCAGGTGCGCATCGCCCCCGGCGGGTCCTTCGAGGTGATCTCGACCCACGACCAGGTGCTCGGCGGGCCGAGCAACCAGGTCTACCTCGGCTGCCGCTTTCCGGCCGACCCCCGATACCGCCTCGAGATCCAGGAGGCGGCAGCCGCGGTCGCCCGCGTGCTGGCCGGCGAGGGCGTCATCGGCTCCTTCGGGATCGACTTCCTCGTGGTCCCGGGACCGCCGGGCGGGCGGGCCCAGGTGGTCCTCAGCGAGATCAACCTCCGCATGGGCGGCACCACCCATCCCTACTGGACGGCGAGGCTCCTCACCGGCTCCACCTACGACCCGGGGTCGGGTGAGCTGACCGTCGCCGGCCGGACCATCACCTACGTGGCCACCGACAACATGAAGTCCGAGCGCCTGGTCGGACGCTCGCCCGCCGACGTCATCGCCGCCGTCGACCGGGCCGGGCTCGCCTTCGACCCCACCCGCGGGACGGGAGTCGCCCTGCACCTGCTCGGCGCCGTCCCGAGGTTCGGGAAGATGGGCGCCACGTGCATCGCACCCACGCTCGAGGACGCCGACGGGCTGGCCGCCCAGCTGGCCGCCCTCCTCACCGATCCAGCCGACGCCACCGGTCCCTCGTAGCGACGCCGATCCGCAACCGACTCCCCCTTCTTCGTCCGCTCCACGACACGGGGTGTCGTCAAACAGGAAAAGAAGGGACGTCGGCGGCGGGGGTTCCCGGGACCCGGAACGTGCGCACCAGCTCGATCAGGGTGCGGACGCCGACCCCGGTGCCGCCCTTGGCGAGGAACCCGTCGTCGTCACCGGCGCGGGCCGGGCCGGCGATGTCGAGGTGGGCCCACGGGACTTCGCCGACGAATTCGCGGAGGAACAGGCCGGCCACCACCGAGCCCGCCTCCCCGGCCTTGCCGATGTTCTTGAGGTCGGCGACGTCGGAGTCGAGGTGCGAGCGATAGTCGGAGGTGAGCGGCAACGGCCACACGGGCTCGCCGGCCCGGTCGCCGGCAGCCCGGATCTGCGCCAGGAGATCGTCGTCCGTCCCCATGAGCCCGCTCACCTTGCGGCCGAGGGCGACGACCTGGGCTCCCGTGAGGGTCGCCACGTCGACGATGGCGGCGGGCGAGCGCTCGACGCCGTAGGCGAGGGCGTCGGCCAGCACGAGCCGGCCTTCGGCGTCGGTGTTGAGGACCTCCACCGTGGTGCCGTTCCGGGTCTCGAGGATGTCACCGGGCTTGGTGGCCCGGTCACCCGGCATGTTCTCGGTGATGGGGAGGAGCCCGACCACCCGCACCGGTGGGGCGAGCGACGGCAGCACCGACATCGCGGCCAGGACGGCCGCCGCGCCGGACATGTCGGTCTTCATCGTCATCATCCCGTCGGCCGTCTTGAGCGACAGCCCACCCGAGTCGAAGGTGATCCCCTTGCCCACCAGGACCACGGTGGCGACGTCGCCGTCGACGCCCGGAGGCTCGTAGGTGAGCTCGACGAACCGCGGTGGCTCGGCCGAGCCGCGCGCCACCCCGAGGAGGCCGCCCATCCGGTTCTGCACGATGGCCGCCTCGTCGAGGATGCCGCACGCCATGCCGACCCGCGCCGCCTCGGCCGCCGCCCGATCGGCCAGCCGGGCGGGCGTGAGGGCCCCGGCCGGCTCATTTACGAGGTCCCTGGCCAGGCACACGGCGCGGGCCACCTCCGCACCCCACGCCACGGCCTGTTCGACGGCGGCGGCGTCGGATGTGACGACGGCGATGGTCGAGATGTGGCACGCCTTCGGCGAGCTGCGGTAGGTGGTGAACCGGTAGGCGGCGAGGGCGGCGCCCTCGACCATGGCCTGGGCGGCCGCGGCCCGGTCCACGCCGGCGGGGACGGCGTCGAGCAGGCTGAGGGCGAGTGCATCGGCGCGCCACGCCGTTCGGACGGCGCAGGCGGCAGCCCGCCGCAGCGAGTCGGTGGTGACCTCGTCCGGCTCACCCATGCCGACCGCGACGATCGCATGCCCGTCGGCGGCGACCAGCGACTGCACCTGGCCGATCTCGGCCTCGAATCCCAGCGCTGCCAGCGCTGACGGGTCCAGCCCCGACGGCCAGGGCCCCGCCCCGCGAGGCGACTTCAGGCCGGCGAAGACGGGCACGACGAGGGCGGTGCCGGGCGGTCGGGCCGTGGAGGTGGTGAAGGTGATCGAGGTCACGGTGCGTCCTTGTCCTGGGCGGTCGGGCGGGCGTTCAGCGACTCCGACTCCTGGCTCCTGGCCAGCGTCCACAGCAGGTCGGAGAGGCGGTTGAGGAAGGGCACGACGTGTGATCCCTCGGCGGCGACGGCGAGGGACTGGCGTTCGGCACGGCGCACCACCGTGCGGGCCACGTCGAGGAGTGCGGGCAATCGACCCTGGCCGGGGATCACGAACTCCGTGGGCATCTCGAAGCCGGCGCTGAGCTCGTCGATGCGGCGTTCGAGCGCCGAGACCATCGACGCCGTCACCTGCGTCCGTTCGTCTTCGAGCTTGTGACGGTTCGCCTGGTCGGTCGCCAGGTCGGCCATGAGCACCCACAGGTCCCGTTCGAGCTCGACGAGCAGCCGGTCGACGGGGGAACCGGGCGCCGTCTCGGAGCGGGCCAGACCGAGGAAGGCCTGCGCCTCGTCCACCGTGCCGTAGGCATCCACCACTGCGGCGTCCTTGGGCAGGCGGCCGCCGAAGTACAGGCCTGTGGTCCCGTCGTCCCCCCGTCTGGTGTACACCCGCATCGGATTGGGACACTACCGGCGGCGGCCCGGCTCGATTCTCCTCAGAGCAAGGACGCTCGGGTCGAATTGGAGGAAGGCGCCATGCGGCCGACCGGTAGCCTGGACGCGTGCGGGCACCGAGCTATCTCGACGCGGTCCGCGAGCGGATCGTCATCTTCGACGGTGCCACCGGCACCAACATCCAGCTGCGGGAGCTGACGGCCGACGACTTCGGTGGGCCGGCGCTGGAGGGTTGCAACGAGATCCTCGTCGACACCCGGCCCGACGTGGTCGCCGAACTCCACCGCTCGTTCTTCGAGGTGGGCGTCGACGTCGTGGAGACCGACACGTTCGGCGCCTTCGCTCCCGTGCTGGCGGAGTACGGCTTGGCCGACCGGACCTCTGAGCTCAACGTGAAGGCGGCCCGCATCGCACGCGAGGTCGCCGACGGGTACGGCGGCTTCGTGGCCGGCTCCATGGGACCGGGCACCAAGTTCCCGTCCCTGGGCCAGATCCGCTTCGCCGAGCTGCGCGATGCCTACGAGGTGCAGGCCGCCGCCCTGCTCGAAGGGGGCGTCGATCTCCTCATCATCGAGACGGTGTTCGACCTCCTCCAGGCCAAGATCGCCATGATCGCGGCGCGGCGGGCCATGGCCGCGGTGGGCCGCCAGGTGCCACTCCAGGTGCAGGTGACCATGGAGCTCACCGGCCGCATGCTGCCCGGGACCGAGATCGGGGCGGCGCTGACGACGATCGAGGCCCTGCATCCCGACGTGATCGGCCTGAACTGCGCGACCGGCCCGCAGGAGATGGGCGAGCACCTTCGCCATCTGTCGCAGCACGCCCGGTCGCCCATCTCGTGCATTCCGAATGCCGGTCTCCCGTCGGTGGTCGACGGCAAGATGCACTACGACCTCACGCCCGACCAGCTGGCCGAGCACCAGGCCCGGTTCGTCACCGAGCTGGGGATCTCCGTCATCGGCGGATGCTGCGGCACGACGCCCGAGCACCTCCGAGCGGTGGTGCAGAGCTGCCGCGACCTCACGCCGGCCCGGCGCGAGGTACGCCCGGACCCCGGCTGCGCCTCGCTGTACAGCCACGTGCCCTACGACCAGTCGCCGTCGTTCCTCGTCGTCGGTGAACGCACCAACGCCAACGGGTCCAAGAGGTTCCGCGACGCCATGCTGGCCGACGACTGGGAGACCTGCGTGGCCATGGCCAAGGACCAGGTGAAGGAAGGCGCCCACATCCTCGACCTGTGCGTCGACTACACGGGCGAGGACGGCGTGTCCGACATGGACGAGCTGGCTTCTCGCTTCGCCACGCAGGCCACGCTCCCCCTGATGCTCGACTCCACCGAGCCGGCCGTCATCGAGACCGGCCTGCAGTGGATCGGGGGCAAGCCGCTGCTGAACTCGGTGAACCTCGAGGACGGCGACGCGCCGGGGACCCGGCTCGACCGCTTCCTCACCCTGGCCGGGGAGTACGGTGCGGCCGTCGTGTGCACCTGCATCGACGAGCGGGGCCAGGCCCGCACGGCGGACTGGAAGTTCCGGGCGGCCAAGGCCATCCACGACCTCGCCGTCGACCGCTACGGCATCGAGCCCTCCGACCTGTTCTTCGACGCACTGGCGCTGCCTCTGTCCACGGGCATGGAGGAGAGCAGGCGCGACGGCATCGAGACCATCGAGGGCATCCGCCGCATCAAGGCCGAGCTTCCCGGCGTGCGGACCATCCTCGGCCTCTCCAACGTGTCGTTCGGCCTCACGCCGGCGGCGCGCCACGTCCTCAACTCGGTGTTCCTCCACGAGTGCCAGCAGGCCGGTCTCGACGCCGCCATCGTGCACGCGGCCCGGATCATGCCGCTCAACAAGATCGACGAGCGGGCCCGGGAGGTGTGCCTCGACCTGATCTACGACGGCCGGCGCCCCGATTACGACCCCCTGCAGGAGCTGCTCGGCCTGTTCGAGGGGGTGTCGTCCTCCTCGCTGGAGAAGGAGGACCGCAGCGACTGGCCGGTGGAGAAGCGGCTGTCGCAGCGCATCATCGACGGGGATCGCGAGGGCCTCGAGGCCGACCTCGACGAGGCGCTCACCACCACCCCGGCGCTGGCCATCGTCAACGACACGCTCCTCGCCGGCATGAAGGTCGTGGGCGATCTGTTCGGCTCCGGCCAGATGCAGCTGCCGTTCGTCCTCCAGTCGGCCGAAACGATGAAGGCGGCCGTCGCCCACCTCGAGCCGCACATGGAGAAGAGCGACCAGGGAGGCAAGGGCCGCATCGTGCTGGCCACCGTGAAGGGCGACGTGCACGACATCGGCAAGAACCTGGTCGACATCATCTTCTCCAACAACGGCTACGAGGTCCACAACCTGGGCATCAAGGTGGCGGTCACCGAGATGGTGGAGAAGGCCCTGGAGGTGGGCGCCGACGCCATCGGCATGAGCGGGCTGCTCGTGAAGAGCACGCTCATCATGCGCGAGAACCTCCAGGAGCTGAACGCGCGCGGGCTGGCCCACATTCCGGTGGTGCTCGGCGGGGCCGCCCTGACCCGCCGGTACGTCGAGCACGACCTGCGCGGCGTCTACGAAGGCCGGGTCTTCTACGGGAAGGATGCCTTCGAGGGTTTGCGCACCATGGACACCCTCATGGACCTGAAGCGCTCGGGCCGCGAGGACCCCGACTTCGGTCGGGTTCCCACCGGTCGGCCGCGAGCTTCGGAGGAGGCAGACGACGCCGCCTCGCCCGTGCCCGTGCCGGCGCGGTCGCCGTCGGTGGCGACGGACAACGAGGTGTTCAAGCCGCCGTTCCTCGGCTCGCGGGTGGTCAAGGGCGTGGCCGTCGACGAGATCGCCACGTGGCTCAACGAGACGGCCTTGTTCCGCAACCAGTGGCAGTACCGCCCGGAGAAGGGCGGGGAGACCGACGAGTCGTT
The DNA here is from genome assembly GCA_036262515.1 of Acidimicrobiales bacterium. Taxonomy (GTDB): domain Bacteria; phylum Actinomycetota; class Acidimicrobiia; order Acidimicrobiales; genus JAHFUS01. The sequence goes on from DATAIT010000058.1 coordinate 21,220, forward strand.
CAAGGACCGGATCCGTCCGATCCTGCGCGACCAGCTGGCGCGGGCCAAGACCGATGGCCTCCTCGTCCCCCAGGTCGTGTACGGCTATTTCCCCGCCAACGCCGACGGCGATCAGGTTGTCATCTGGGAGGACGACACCCGGGTGACCGAGCGGGTGCGGTTCTCGTTCCCCCGCCAGACGAAGGAGCCGTGGCTCGACATCGCCGACTTCGTGCGGCCCCTCGGCACCGAGCCGGACTACGTCGGCTTCTCCATCGTCACCATGGGTCCCACCGTCTCCGAGGCCGCCGCTGCCCTGTTCGCCGAGAACCGGTACCAGGAGTACCTGCTCCTCCACGGGCTCGGCGTCGAGATGGCCGAGGCGTTGGCCGAGCTGTGGCACCGCCGCATGCGGGAGGAGTGGGGCTTCGCCGACGAGGACGGTCCCACCCTCACCGGCCTGTTCCGCCAGCAGTACCGCGGCGGCCGGTACTCCTGGGGCTACCCGGCGTGCCCCGACCTGACCGACAACCTCACGGTGGCCGAGTTGCTGGATGCGTCGCGCATCGGCGTGGAGGTGAGCGAGGAGACGGCGTTCCAGTACCACCCCGAGCAGACGACGTCGGCCATCGTCCTGCACCACCCGCAGGCCAAGTACTTCATCGCCTGAAGGACCGCAAGGGCTGGCGAGCCGTGCCCTGCGTCAGCGTCCGTGCGACCGCTGGCCGTCGGGCGTCGGGCGCCGGAGCGGACGTTGGCCCTCGGGCGATCCATTCGACTGGTTCTTCGGGTGACAGGGGGTGGTCGGGCGCTCCATCCGCGGAGCCGGTGGGCCTTCGCCTGAAGATACCGGTGCGGCCAGGCGCTCCGTTTCAGCCGAGCTGGTTCTTCGGGTGCCGGGGGTCGTCGGGCGGCACCATGTCCCGCTTGCCCTTGCCGGCCACCAGGGCCCAGCCCTCGTAGGTCTTCTTGTCGTGGTGGGCGGTGCACATGCGCTCGAGCCACTCGAGCAGGCTCATGTGGGTGTCGGCCCAGTCGAGGCGGTGGTCGG